>NZ_JBYVYK010000019.1:0-91044 GCF_058148405.1 Mycobacterium sp. DHQP2018-32-09
GGCCGCCGCCGCGACCGCCGCGACCGCGCGGGGCCTCGCCGCGGGCGACCGGGTGGCGTCGACGCGCGACTGGACCGACGCCGACGCGGTGATCGACGGTCTGCTCGCGGTGCTCGCCGCGGGCGCCGCACTGGTACAGGTGGCCAATCCCGACCCCGCCGCGCAGCAGCGTCGGCGGCAGACCGAGAAGATCACCGCGGACCTCTGATCGCCGCGAGGCCGGTCTTGCGCGCGTGCGCGGTGATCACGTCGACGACGGGTTTGGGCGTGCCGTCGGAACGGAACGCCCCGAACGTGTCCTCGGCGTCGACGCTGCCGGTCCTGCGGTCGCGCATCGTGTAGAGGTAGACCGGCCCGGCGTAGGGCAGCGTGCGCCACGCCGTCAACATGTCGTCGACCATCGCGGCCTGCTGGGCCTCCCCCACCTCCGAGGTGGGCACGCCGTACTCGGTGGCCCAGATCTTCTTGGCGCCGTCGCCGTTGGCCAGCATCACCGCGCGGATGCCGGCCACCTGGTTGATGGGCGCATCGGGGTGAAAACCCGCCGCCGAGAACGGCATTCGATATTGGTAGGGGTGGTAGGCCAGCGCGTCGAACGCCCCGCCGGCACCCGCGGCGTACATGGCGTCGACGAACTTCACCGCGTCGAGGGTGACGCCCTCGTGGTCGACGATGGCCCCCAGACCGCCGCTGACCACCGTCACCGCCGGATCGGCCGCCTTGATCGCCGGGTAGGCCGCCTTCAGCAGCGCGGCGAACTGGCCGGCATCCGGCCCAGGAGCGAAGAACATCGCCGCGTTGGGCTCGTTCCACACCTCGTAGGCCGCGATCCGTCCGCGATAACGCTGGGCCGCCGCACCGGCGAACGCCGCGAAGTCCGCCGGGTTGGTCGGCCGCCCCGCCAGCGGCGGCGTCCCGGGGACCGCCGCCCACTGCGGCGTCGAGTTCAGCGTGGCCACCACCGACATGCCGCTCGCCGCCGCGGCGTCCACCACCCGGTCGAGCAGCAGCCAGTCGTAGTGCCCCCGGGTGTGCTCGACGCCCGCCCACGGCATCAGGATCCGCACCGAGCGGACCCCCGTCGCGCGCATCAGCCCCACGGCCCGGTGCAGCCGGTTCACCGGCAGGTCCACCAGATCGGAGTCGGCGAACCCGACCGTGGTGGGCGCCTCCTCGAGACGCACCGGCGCGACGGCGGCCGACGGGGGCGCCGGGGTCGGCGCGGGTGCCCCGCACCCGACGAGCAGCAGCACCAGTGCGACGAGCATCGCGCCACCGCGGAGCGAGACGCATGTCACACGTCAGATCATGTCAGCCCCGGCGCTCCCACGCGGCACCGCCCCGTACACGTTCGCTACGGACGCCCGCAGGTGGTTCCCGCCGGCGGCAGCACCCCGTCGAACAGGAACCGCACCACGATGTCGTCGACGCAGTCCGATCCCTTGCCGAAGGCGATGTGATCGGCGCGGTCGTTCTCGACCAGCACCGAGCCGCGCAGCGACCGCGCCACCCGGCGGGCGCCGTCGACGTCCGTCGCGACGTCGCCCACGTTGTTCACCAGCAGGATGGGCGGCGCGCCGGTCACCTCGATGGCCTGCGGGTCCAGTGACGGCGGCACCTGCCAGAAGCTGCACAGCGACCCGCTGTAGGTGTTGTTCTCACCGAACAGCGGCGACGTCGCCCGCGCCCGGTCGGCCGCCCGGCCGATCCGCGCGAGCAGGCCCGGATCGGGGGTCGGCGCGAACTCCGCCGGATCGCCCTTCATGCACACCACCGACCAGAAGGCGTCCTGCTTGTGGTCGTAGTGCCCGTCGGCACCACGGCCGACGTATTCGTCGGCGAGCCCGGCGATCTTCGTACCGTCGCCGGCGAGGGCTTCGGCGATGCCGTCGGTGAGCGTCGCCCAGCTGTCCTCGTCGTAGGTCGCCTGGAACACGCCGATCAGCAACAGGTTCTCCCCGAGCACCCGGCCGTCGGGCAGGGGGATCGGCGTCGCGCGCACCCGCGCGAGCAGGTCGTCGAGGCGCCGCTGCGCACCCGCGGGATCGGCACCCAGCGGGCACTGCGGCTGCGCCGCACATCCCGACAGGATGGAGTCCACCTGGGCGTCGGCCGCCTCCAGGTCGCCGGGCGTGCCCGGATCGGGGTCGTCGTCGGAATCCTCCTGGTAGGTCCGCGAGCCACCGTCGCCGGAGGGGTCCTCGACCGAGTCGAGCACCATGCGTCCCACCCGATCGGGGAACTGCTGCGCGTACAGCTGGCCCAGCAGCGTGCCGTCGGAGAAGCCGACGTAGTTCAGCTTCTCCTCGCCCAGCGCCGACCGCAGCAGGTCCATGTCGCGGGCGACGAACTCCGACCCGACGAACGGCAGCAGCTCACCGGCGTTGGCCTGGCAGCCCCTGGCATACGCCAGCTGCGCGTCGGCCACCCGCGCGCGGCCCGCGTCGTCGGTCGGCGAGAAGTCGGTGGCCAGGTAGGCGTCCATGTCGGCGTCCGACAGGCACCGGACGCCCTCGGTGCGCCCCACGCCGCGCGGGTCCCAGCCCACCAGGTCGTAGCGCTGCAGCAGTTTGGCCAGACCCGGATCGTCGTCGGCGGCGAGTACCAGGTCGTAGCCGGACTCGCCGGGGCCGCCCGGATTGGTCGTGAGCGCGCCGATCCGGTGGTCCTGGTCGATGGCCCGCAGTCGGATCAGCGGCATGGTGATGGCCGCCGCACCGGGATGCGCGTAGTCCACCGGCACCTCGATGGACCCGCAGTCCGCGTCGTCGCGTTCCTCGCACTGCTGCCAGTCGATCTGCTGATCCAGGTAGCCCGTCAGATCCGCCGGCGGGGCGGCCTTCGGCGTGTCGGCCACCTGGGTCGACGGCGCCGGCTCCTGGACCGGTGCGTCGTCGTCGGCCGACGGGGCGGAGCTGCCGCAGCCCACCGCCAGCATCGCGACGGCAGCCATCGCAAGTAGTGGGCGCCGCGGGACGACCCCGGTGCGAGACGACGTCAGCAGGGCATCCCGGAGCACGCGATGATATTAGGCCACCGCGTCAATTGACGAGCTCCGTGCGACTACTTCAGCAGCGCGCGCGACATCACGACGCGCTGAATCTGGTTGGTGCCCTCGTAGATCTGGGTGATCTTGGCGTCGCGCATGAACCGCTCCACCGGGAAGTCCACGGTGTAGCCGTACCCGCCGAAGAGCTGCACGGCGTTGGTGGTGACCTCCATGGCCACGTCGGAGGCGAAGCACTTCGACGCCGACGAGATGAACCCGAGGTCCGGCTCCATGCGCTCGGCGCGCGCGGCCGCCGAGTACACCATCAACCGTGCGGCCTCGACCTTCATCGCCATGTCGGCCAGCATGAACTGGGTGTTCTGGAAGTCGCTGATCGACTTGCCGAACTGCTTGCGCTCCTTGGTGTAGGCGATCGCGGCCTCCAGCGCACCCTGCGCGATGCCCACCGCCTGGGCACCGATGGTCGGGCGGGTGTGATCCAGCGTCGCCAACGCGGTCTTGAAGCCCGTGCCCTCGTCACCGATGATGCGGTCCCCGGGGATGCGGCAATCCTCGAAGTAGAGGTCCGTGGTCGGCGAACCCTTGATGCCCATCTTGCGTTCCTTGGGCCCCACGGTGAAGCCCTCGTCGTTCTCGTGGACGACGAACGCCGAGATGCCGTTGGCGCCCTTGTCCGGATCGGTCACGGCCATCACGGTGTACCACTGCGAGTGCCCGCCGTTGGAGATCCAGCACTTGCTGCCGTTGAGCACCCACCCGTCGCCGTCCTTGCGGGCCCGGGTGCGCATGGCCGCGGCGTCGCTGCCGGCCTCGCGCTCGGACAGCGCGTACGACGCCGTGGCCTGGCCGCCGCCGATCGAGGGCAGCACCTGCTTCTTCAGCTCCTCGGAGCCGCGCAGCAGCATGCCCATGGTGCCGAGCTTGTTGCAGATGGGGATCAACGACGACGACGCGCAGACCCGGGCCACCTCTTCGATGACGATGCACGCCGCGACCGAGTCGCCACCCTGGCCGCCGTACTCCTCGGGGATGTGGATGGCCGAGAACCCCGACGAGTTCAGCGCCTCGAGCGCCTCGGTGGTGTAGCGCGCGTTCTCGTCGACGTCGGCGGCGTGCGGCTTGATCTCCTTCTCGCAGAGATCCCGTAGCACCGAACGCAATTCGCGGTGCTCTTCCGACAGCTGGAAAACGTCAAACGACGGGTTACCGATCGACATGGGCTGACTCCTCGCTACTCGTCGGTAACTTTACCCACGGACGCGGGGCGGCCGACACGGACCCCCGATTTCGGTTAACGACGCTTACCCGAAACCAGGTTGAGTCCGCGCACCATCTCCTTGTACGTGCGGTGATAGATCGTGCGCGCGGTCTCACTCTTGCGCAGCAGGTCCACCGCCGTCATCGGCGCGACGTACACCACCGGATGCCCGGCGAACACCGTCTCCTCCGACTGCAACCACGCGTTCGCCGCCACCCCCGCGGCCAGTTCGCCGCGGTAGTAGTCCGCGTACTCGGGTTGGGTGAACAGCGTCTTGTTGAAGCCCACCGCGAACGGCACCAGGCCCGCGTCCTCGTCGAGGTAGCGCAGCGTGCCCACCACCACGCCCGGCCACTGCTGGTTGAACACGTCGTCGGCGATGACGATGCCGCCGTCGGCCAGCGTCGCATCGGCCAGGCGCATGTCGCTGAACACGATCTCCGCGGTGTGGCCACCGTCGACGCTGAAGAAGCGGATGGGCCCACCCGCCTTGTCCCGCAACGTCTCCGGCGTCAGTTTGGTGGAGTCACCCTGATGGATCACCACGCCGTCCATCGACGACCACAGCGCCACGTTGTCGGTGAACTTCTGCAGATCGCCGCTGCCGGACTTGTCGATGTTCAGTTCCTGGTCGCCGAACAGGTCGATGGCCACCGACGTCCCGGCACCGCGCTGCAACAGGTGCAGCGGAATGAACAGCCGGCCGTGGTGCACGCCGATCTCGGCGACGGCGCCGGTGACCCCGCGGGCCCGCTGAGCGGTGTCGAGGATCTCGAGGACCGGCAGGTTGCCCGGCTCCAGGAAGCCGGTGACGAACCGGTAGCCGACTTTGCGGTACATCTCGAAAGAGCGCTTCATCGGTTGGCAGCTTACTTGCCGAGCAGCCGATCCCGCAGCGCCGCATCCTTCTGCAACACCAGCGATTCGAGTTCGCCTTGGAACCGTTCCATGCGGTCCCGCAACCCGCGATCGGCCGCGCCGAGGATGCGCACCGCGAGCAGCCCCGCGTTGCGCGCACCGCCGATCGACACCGTCGCCACCGGCACGCCCGCCGGCATCTGCACGATCGACAACAGCGAATCCAGACCGTCGAGACGGGCCAACGGCACCGGCACCCCGATCACCGGCAGCGGCGTCGCCGCCGCCACCATGCCGGGCAGGTGCGCGGCCCCGCCAGCACCGGCGATGATCACCTCGATGCCCCGATCGCCCGCCGTCCTGGCGTAGTCCAGCATGCGACCCGGGGTGCGGTGTGCCGACACCACGCCCACCTCGAAGGGCACCTCGAACTCGACCAGCGCCGTGACCGCGTCCTCCATGACGTTCCAGTCACTGTCACTGCCCATGATGACGCCGACACGCGGCGCCAGGGCGTCACGTCCGGCGTCACTGCCCGTCTCGGTGTCACTACTCGTCTCGGTCGTGCCCATTCCACCCGTCCGTCCACTCGGCGTTCGCCAACCAGTGTGCTGCCCGCACCGCCCGCTCACGGACCGCGGCGACGTACCCCTCGTCCTCCAGCGATCCGCCGGGCGCGCCCAACACGTTGACGTGCCCGATCTTGCGGCCCGGCCGCTCCCCCTTGCCGTACAGGTGCACACGCGCCTCGGGGATCCTGCCGAACAGGTGGTGCAGGCGCTCGTCCATGCTCATCGCGGGCGTCTGCGCGCCCCCCAGCACGTTCGCCATCACCGTCACCGGCGCGATGGGCCCGGTGGACCCCAGCGGATAGTCCAGCACCGCGCGCAGGTGCTGTTCGAACTGACTGGTCCCCGCGCCGTCCTGGGTCCAGTGACCGGAGTTGTGCGGCCGCATGGCCAACTCGTTGACCAGCAGCTCGCCCGAATGGGTCTCGAACAGCTCGACGGCCAACACGCCCACCACCCCCAACTCGTGCGCCAGGCGCAAGCCCAGCCGCTCGGCCGCCACCCCCAACTCGTCGCCGAGACCCGGCGCGGGCGCGATGACCTCCACGCACACGCCGTCACGCTGCACCGTGTGCACGACGGGCCACGCCGCCCCCTGCCCGAACGGTGACCGCGCCACCAGCGCCGACAGCTCGCGCTTCATGTCGACGCGCTCCTCGATGAGCACCTCGGCGCCGCCCGCCAGATACGCCTGCGCCGCCGCCCGCGCCTCGGCGAGATCGGCCGCCAGCGTCACGCCCTTGCCGTCGTAACCGCCCCGCGCCGTCTTGAGCACCACCGGCCCACCGATCTCGGCCACGAACGCGTCGACGTCCTCGACGGCCGTGACGTGCGCGAACCGCGGGATCGGGGCTCCGAGGGCGGCCAGCCGCCTACGCATCACCAGCTTGTCCTGCGCATGCACCAGCGCCGCGGGCGGCGGTGCGACGTTGACGCCGTCGGCGACCAACGCGTCGAGCAAGGCCGTGGGCACGTGCTCGTGATCGAACGTCAACACCGCGGCCCCCTCGGCGGCACGGCGCAACGCGTCGATGTCGGTGTGCGCCCCCAGCACGACGTCGGGGGTCACCTGGGCGGCCGGCTCGTCGGCCGTCGTGGCCAGCACGCGCAGCGTCTGACCGAGTTCGATGGCGGCCTGATGGGTCATGCGGGCCAGCTGTCCGCCGCCGATCATGGCCACTACGGGTGGTGCGCTCACGGTGCCATCGTGTCACGTCCGCGACGAGCCTCCAGACCCACTACGACCTGCACGGGTACGCGTATGCTGCATGGTTTACGTACACTCGCTCCTTGTGTCTTTCGCTGATGCCACCATTGCGCGTCTACCCCGCGCAGTCCGGCCCGTGGCCGAACGGCACCACGAACTGATCAAGTTCGCCATCGTCGGCGCCACCACGTTCGTCATCGACTCGGCGATCTTCTTCACCCTCAAGCTCACGATCCTCGAGCCCAAGCCCGTCACCGCCAAGATCATCGCGGGCATCGTCGCGGTCATCGCCTCCTACATCCTCAATCGGGAGTGGAGCTTCCGGGACCGCGGCGGACGCGAACGCCACCACGAGGCCCTGCTGTTCTTCGGCGTCAGCGGCGTCGGCGTCCTGCTGAGCATGGCCCCGCTGTGGATCTCCAGCTACATGCTCGGCCTGCGCGTTCCCGAGGTGTCGCTGACCGTCGAGAACATCGCCGACTTCGTCTCCGCCTACATCATCGGCAACCTGCTGCAGATGGCGTTCCGGTTCTGGGCGTTCCGGCGCTGGGTGTTCCCCGACGAGATCGCGCGCGACTCCGACAAGGCCATCGAGGCGACGATCACCGCGGGCGGCATCGCCGAGGTGCTCGAAGACGACTACGAGGCCCACCGGGGGGCTCATCGGGACGCCGCCCACGCTCCCGCCGCCGACGACGGCACGGTGACGCCGCTGCGCCGCCGCCGGCGCGCCCGTCAGCTGGGCGACTCGTCGGACCCCAGGGTGTCGAAGACCTCGTGATAGAGCAGGGAATGCACCTGCTCAACCCGCGGAATGTCGGTGAACTCGAGCGGATCCTGTGCCGCTGACTCGATGATCAGCGTCCCCGTGCGCATCATCCGATCCACCAGACCGTGACGGAACTCCACGCTGTTGATCCGGGCCAGCGGAATGTCGATGCCCGAACGCGTCAGCAACCCGTGACGAAACATCACCCGCCGATCCGTGATCACGAAGTGCGTGGTCCGCCAGTTGAGGAACGGCCACAGCACCAGCCAGCCCACGGCGATGACCCACACCGCCCCGATGACGATCATCACGATGTTCTTGGCGCCGCCGTCCCATGACGTGTGATCGACCACCGCCGCGCCGAACGCCGCCACGGCGGTGCTGAGCAGCAACACCAGCACCGGGCCCAGCAGGCGCTTCCAATGCGGATGCCGGTGCAGCACGACGCGCTCGTCGGCCGCCAACACGTTGTCCGGATATCCCATGACCGTGCAGAGTAGGGCGTCAGGACGCCGGACGCAGGTGCTTGACGTCGCCGGCGGCCACCACGTGCACGTCGGAGCCGGCGTCCTGGATGCACAGCCGCCCCGCCCCGTCGACGTCGACCGCCACGCCCACGATCTCGTTGCCGTCGGGCAGGATCGCGCGCACCCGTGCGCCCAGCGTCAGGCTGCGCGCCCGGTAGTCCCGGATCAGGTCGGCGCGCGCCGCGGCGTCCTGCCCGGCGTCCTGCCATTGGCCGACGCGCCGACCCAGCTGCTCCAGCAGCGCCGCGACGACCTCCGTGCGACCCGTGCGCGGCACGCCGAGCATCGCCAGGGACGTGGCCTCCGGCGCGTCGACCTCGCTGTCGCGCAGCGTCACGTTGATCCCGACGCCCACCACGATCTCGCGCAGCGGCACCGCCACCTCGGCCAAGATCCCCGCCAGCTTGCGGCCGTCGGCCAGCACGTCGTTCGGCCACTTCAGGCCCACCCCGGCGGAGGGGCCACCGAGGGCGGCCACCGTGTCGACCACCGCCACCCCCGTGGCCAGCGTCAGCCAGCCCCACTGCTCGGCAGGCACCCGCGACCCGTCGACGCCGACCGACACCGCGACGGCCGCACCCCTGGCATCTGCCCACGACCGGCCCTGCCTGCCCCGGCCCGCCGTCTGATACTCGGCCACCAGCACGTCGCCGCCGATGGCGTCACCGCGGGCGGCCCTGGCCACCAGATCGGCGTTCGTCGAACCGGTTTCGGCCACCACGTCGATCCGGCGCCACGGCGACCCGCTGCCCAGGATGCGTGCGCGCAGCGCGGCCTCGTCGATGGGCGTGCGCTCAGCAGTCATTCTCGGCGGGCCTTCCCGCGAACCTGTCGGCCATCCACCTCACCAGCTCCTCCGCATTCGGCGGGTTGTGCCCGCCATCGGGAACGTAGTCGATGGTCACGACACCGCCCATGGCGCAGGCGCGTCGGATGGCCGCAGTGGTCCATGCGGCGTCGATGAACGGATCCTTGCCGCCGTACCAGACGTAGAGCGGCCCCGACAGCGGCTGCTGCGGCAGCGCCCACTGCGTCAGCAACGCGCGCAGCCGGGCCGCCGCCGCATCGGAGGCGGGAGCGAAGTCCTTGGGCCCCACGTTCTTCAACGCGTCGTCGCGGCGCCGCACCGACTCCGCGGTGCACGACGGCGTCAGCGCATTCCAGTAGGCGGCCGCCCCGCGCTGGCGGTAGTCGTCGCGATTCAGGTCGGGATGCAGCCGGGCCAACGACTCGATGGCCGACTGCAACACCGCCCGCTGGTCGGAGGTGAGGGTACCGTCGACCGCCTTGTCCACCAGTCCCACCATGTCGGGACCCGGCGACGCCGCGAACGCGCCGAGGAACGTCAACTCGGGGGCGTACCCGCGGGCGCGCTCGTTGGCCGCCCACGCCGCGCCACCGCCCTGGGAGTCGCCGACCGCGACCCACCGTGCCGAGACGTCGGGGAACGTGTGCCGCAATGCGCGCACCGCGTCGATCATGTTGAGGCCTGCGGTGTGCGAATCCAGGTACGGGTGCACGCCCTTGACGCCCAACCCCTGGTAGTCGGCCAGTGCCACGGCGTATCCGAGATGGGTCAGCACGTCGACGTAGCGCAACTGCGCGAACAGGTCCGGTGACAGCGACGGCCCGCACGCGCCGTCGATGCCCAGCGTGCCGTGTCCGAACGTCACCACGGGCCAGCCGTCCTGCGGCGCCGGGCCGTCGGGCACGAACACCGACCCCGACACCGTCGTCGATGCGCCGTCGTCACCGGAGGTCGAGCGGTAGACCACCCGCGCCGCGCGCAGCCCCCTGGCCTCCCACCTGCGTTGCACCATGGGCATCGTGGTGGCCTCGAGCAACGAACCCGGCCCGGTGCCGGACAGGTCGGCGTCGGCGATGGTGCGCAGCGGTGCGGGGCCGGGCGCCACCTGGTCGTAGACGAACGCGCCGACGAGCGGCAGGAACGGCAGCACGGTCACCAGGACCACGAGCTGCACCAGGACGAGCACGGCGGCGGCCGCGATGGCCAGGATTCGTTTCGACACGACGGCCCCTACGCTAGCGACGGGCATTCGTCGACCGCGGGGGTTCCCGCGAATCTGTCGGCGAGCCAGGCGATTCGACTCGCGACGTCGACGGTGCCGTGGGTCCGGTCCGGCTGCAGATCCCACGTCACGTTGCCCCCGAGCGCGCACGCCCGCGCGATGGCCGCCGTGGTGAACGCGGCGTCGATGAACTCGTCGCGCCCGGCGTAGACCACCGACAGCGGCGCCGACAGCGGCTTCTGCGGCAGTGCCCATTGCTGCAGGAACTGCCGCAGCCGGGCCGCGGCCTGGGCATTCGCGGGCATCGTGTCGGCGGGGGTCAGCTGGGCTGCCAGCGTGCCGCGTTCGCCGATCCGCGGACCCGAACACGCCGCGAGCACGTCCCAGTTCGCCGCCGCCGACCCGCGCCGGTAGTCGTCACGGTTCAGATCGGGGTGCAGCCGCGCCAGCGACTCGACGATCGCCACGAAGGCGAGCTGCTGATCGCTGCCCATCGTGCCTGCCACGGCCTTGTCCAGGATGCCGCTGACGTCGGCGGCGGGCACGTAGGCCACCGCGCCCACCAGCTCGAGGTCTGAAGCGTAGGACGCCGCCTGCTCGTCGGCCGCCCACGCCGCACCGCCACCCTGTGAACCGCCGACGGCGGCCCACCTGCCGGAGACGTCGGGGAACGCCCGTCGCAGTGCGCGCACGGCGTCGATCATGTTCAGCCCGGCCGTGCGGGCATCGGTGTACGGGTGCACGCCGGGCGCCCCCAGGCCCTGATAGTCGGCCATCGCCACGGCGTAGCCCGCGTGCGTGTACCCGGCGATGGTCTCGGCCTGACCGAGAAGGGTGTCCGACAGCGACGGCGCGCACGGCTCGTCGATGCCCGTGGTGCCATGTCCGAAGGAGATCACCGGCCAACCGCCCGCGGGTGCGGTGCCGTGCGGGACGAACACCGTCCCCGTCACCACCGTCGGCGCGCCGGTGTCGCCCTCGGTCGAGCGGTACGTCACGCGGGCCGCCCGCATCATGGAGCCCGCGGACGTCGCGGCGAATCCCGGCATCGACATGGCGCTGACCAGGGAGCCCGGTCCCTCGCCCGACAGGTCGGCCCCCTGAACGGGCACGGGCGCGGCCGTCGCAGCACGGGTGGCCTCGACGTGCCGGACCACCACGACGCCGACGACCACCAGCACGAGCACGGCGACTGCGGCGATGCCGATCACCCAGGGACGACGCATCAGGCGGGAGCGGCCTCGGTGTGACCGGCCTGCTCGACGACGCGGGCCAGCTGGCGACGGCCCAGTACGCGGCCACGCAGCAGCGCGGAGCCGATGACGAACACCACCGAGAGCAGCAGCCCGAGGCCACCGGCGACGGTCATGCTCTGCGTCGCCGATCCGACTCGCTGCGCCGGGCCCGCGGGGTCCACCTGCACCAAGCCGGTGGCCGCCGTGTCGACCTTCGCCATTTGGCCCGACAGCGCGATCAGGTTGTCGGTCACCGCCTGCGCGATGGCCTGGGTCTGCGCCGGATCCTTGCCGCGGACCATCACGTCGAGCACCGGGCTCGACGACGGCGGGATGACGACCCGGCCCGCGAGCTCGTCCGGGGTGTCGGTGAGACCCAGCTGCTGGATGGTGCGGGACGTGACCTGGTTGCCGTGCACCAGCGTCTCGTACGTCGTGATGCGGCTGCGCGAGTTCAGCAGCCCGTAGAACGCGTCGAACGTCGTCGCACCGGTCGGTGTGGTGATCATGACCTTGCTGCTGGAGGTGTAGTCGCGCTCGCCGAACTGCCACGCCAGCCAACCGACTCCCACCGACAGCGCCGTCGCCACCACCACCACGACCCAGCCGCGCGCCACGATCAAGAGGTAGTCGCCTACGCGAGGGGCATCGGCGGGCGCCTTCATCGGTCGTCCCCTAACGACGGTCGCGGACCGGCTCCGGATGGATGCGGCCAGGTGGCTCGGGCAGGGTCCAGGCTAACGGCCGGCGGCGACGTCCAGCCGCTCGACACGACACGGCCGGAACCGCTCGGTTGAGCTTAGCTCATCGGCCTGACACGATGAGGGCGTGAACAGCCGCGCCGAGGTGATCCGCAATTCCCTGATCACCGTCGTTGGCGTCGTGGTGATCCTGGGCGCCGTGTGGCTCGGCACCGCCTACGGTCGGATCGGACTGTTTGCCGTGGTGGGCGTGATCGGCCTCGTCGTCGGCATCTACGTCGGCCTGCGTCATCCCCTCTGGTACTTCTGGGGCCTCGCCGCGATCATGGCGGGCCTGGCGTTCGGTCGCATCCCCGGGATCTCGCTCCCCATCTACCTGCCGCTGGCGTTCGGCGCCATCGTCGCCGCGTTCTTCCATCCGCGGTTCGCCACGTCCATGCATCCCCTCGAGGTCGGGGTGCTCGTCCTGTTCCTGGGATCCGGCGTGGCGATGGCGATCGCCAGCCTCACGCTGCCCGACGTCTCGCTCTACGTGCGCTGGGGCATCGCCACGCTGGTCATGCTGGCACTGGCGCGACTCGCGCCGTCGGACCTCGCGAGGTTCGGCAGGATCTTCGCCGTGGTGGCGGCCGTCAACGGTGCGTACGGCATCTTCCTGCTGTTCTTGGACCCCGGCAACAAGACGCTGGGCATCTTCAAGGTGTTCGGCTACCTGCCGCAGTACACGACGGCGTTCGTGGCCTACGCCGGCGACGCCGCCCCCACCTCGCGCCGTCTGGGCGGCACGTGGGTGGAGCCCAACGGCGCGGGGCTGAACCTGGCGCTGGCCTTGGCGCTGACGGCGCTGCTGTTCACCGGGTGGCGCCGGGTAGTGCTGGCGCTGGTGATCACCGCCGCACTGGTGCTGACCCTCAGCCGCGCGTCGATGTTCACGATCGTGGCCGGCGTGCTGCTGCTCATCGTGTTCCACCCGATGGCCGCCCGCGCCCGGGTGTCCCTGATCGCGCTCCTGACCGCCGCCGCGGTCACCGCGCTGGCGTTCGAGCCGGTACGGCGCCGCCTGCTCACGTCGTTCGGCGCGGGTGACACGGGTGCCGATGCCCGCGTCGACGCGTTGCGCGTGTTCCCCGAGCGGATGTCCGGCCACTGGTTCGCCGGGGTGGGGTGGGCGCGTCGCGAGTTCATCGACCCCGCGTACTCGTTCGTGTTCAACTTCCCGTCCAACGCTCCCCTGGTCACGCTGTACCGCGGTGGTCTGCTGGCGTTCCTGCCGTTCATGGCGGTGGTGGTCATCGGCTGCGTGCTGGCCTACCGCGCCGTGCGGCAGCAGTCGTTCCCGCTCGCCGCGTTCGGCGCGGTGTTCATCGGGCTGTGCGTCGTCCAGATGCAGCTCGACCACCCGCTGGCCGGAACCCCGCAGGGCGCGCTCACCTACTCCATCTACCTGGCGTTCCTGGTGTACGTCGACCGCTTGCGGCGTCAACGGAACACCCAGGCCGCCCAGGCCACGTCCGCCGGCTTCGGTTCCTCCCCCGGCGACTTCGCCCTGACGAGGTGACTTCGCCCTGAGGTGGGTGGCCTCAGGTAACGGCGCGCCTGCGCGTGGGGTTCACCGACGGGAATCGTCGAGGAACGGTGACGCGTCGACCACCGCTGAGGCTCCCCGGCCAGCGCCCTCTGGAGCGCCCTCGGCGTAGACGACGCAACACGCCCCTCGGATTCCGAGGGGCGTGCGGCGTGATGGTCGGACCGGAGCGGAGTCAGTACGCTCCGGAGCCCGAGGCGATGGTGCGCACGGTCTTGGCGGCGATCAGCAGGTCGTTGGTGATGGACCAATTCTCGACGTAGGACAGGTCCAGGCGTACCGAGTCCTCCCACGACAGGTCGGAACGGCCGCTGACCTGCCACAGCCCGGTGATGCCCGGCAGCACCAGCAGCCGACGACGCACCTGGTCGTTGTAGGTGTCGACCTCGCGACGCAGCGGCGGACGCGGGCCGACGACGCTCATGTCACGACGCAGCACGTTGAGGAACTGCGGCAGCTCGTCGATGCTGTACTTGCGCAGCAGCCGGCCGACGGGGGTGACGCGCGGGTCGTTCTTCATCTTGAACAGCACCCCACCCTCGCTCTCGTTGACGTCGAGGAGGTCGACCACCTGCTTGTCGGCACCGTCGACCATGGTGCGGAACTTGATCATCTGGAACGGCTGGCCCTCGAGGCCGATGCGCTCCGAACGGTAGAACACCGGGCCGCGGCTGGTGAGCTTGATGGCGACGGCGGCGGCCAGCATGACCGGCAGGGTGAACAGCAGCGCGGTGGTCGAGACCAGGTAGTCGAACGCCAGCTTCTGCACCTTCTTGGTGCCGCTGTACTGGGGCTTCTCCACGTGGATCAGCGGCAGCCCCGCCACCGGCCGGATGGTCAGCCGCGGACCCGCCACGTCGACGACGCCTGGCGTGACCACGAGGTCGACACCCAACTTGTGCAGATCCCAGGACAGTTCGCGCACGCCCTCGGGACCCAGGTGGTCGGTGGTGGTCAGCGCGACGGTGTCGGCGTTGGCCTTGAGGATGGCGTCGTGAACGCGGCCCTCGTCGCCGAGGACGGGCAGGGTGCCGACGCCGGGAACCTCGAGGGTCTGTCCGGCGTCGCGGTCGGTGAGGCAGACACCGATGACGGCGTAGCCGTAGCCCCATCCCCGCGTCAGTGACTGGACCAGGCTGCGGACGGCGCGCGCGTCACCGACGGCCAGCACCTGCTGCACGCAGCGGCCGCGCCGCCGCTCGTGGGCGAGATAGTGGCGCCACAGGTTGCGGCTGAGGACGAGACCGGCGAGCCCGAGGGGGAACGCCACCGCGAGGTATCCGCGGGCGTACTCCGGCCGGAAGATCATGAGGAGGACGGCGACGACGCCGATGGTGGCCAGCGAGGCGGACACCACGCGGCGGTACTCCTCGACGCCGGCGCCGACGATGCGCGGCGAGCGGGTGCGGTACGCCGACAGCAGCGCCAACCAGATGCCCGCGACGAACACCGACAGGATCGAGAAGTAGATCTGCAGCGGATCGAGCGCCGTGATCGAGTAGCCGAGCTTGATCGTTTGCGCGGCCGCCATGGCGAGCACGACGACGATGACGTCGGTGACGACCAACGCGCGCACGTAGCGCTGCTGCCACTGCGGTCCGCCGGCCGGCCCTCCGGCCGTGCCGAACGCGCCTCGCGTGGCCCTGGCGGGGGCGATGACCTCTTCAGCCAGACTCACTGCTCCCTGCCCTCCTAGTTTGCTGCGAGCTATCCGACGTGAGGCTTTCCCCGGCCCGGGTAACACTATGACAGGGTTTGCCAGCCGCCGCTACCCGTTCGGCAAACCCCCAGCTTGAGAACATTCCCCTTGCAACATCGCCTTCGCGAGTCCGCCCCACTGATATGCGAACACGTACTCCCAGAAGAGCGGTGAAAAGTGATAGCGCCGCGGAACGGCCCGCAGGGTCAGCGCGCCGTCGGCGTTCGAGAAGCACTGCCGGAAGATCATCCGGGCGCGCGGCATGTGATAACGCCAGGTGACGACGATGAGGCGCGACCACGAGCGCTCCTCGGCCAGCCGCCGGACCATGAGTGCCTCGCCGCGCGTGGTCAGTGGGTCCGGGACCGGGCAGAGCACTTCCACGGGGCCCGCGACGCCGACGGTGTCTCGACACGCCCCCTCCATCACGCCGTCCGGAACCAGGTACGGGTTGGACAGCACGACGGTCGAGGCCCAACCCTGCTTGGCAAGGGTGATGCCGTAGTCCTCGCGGCCGTCGTGTTCACCACCGAGCACGACGATCGCGTCGGCGGGCTGCAGCGGGTCTTCCTCGGCCTTCGCGAACAGGAAGTACCCACTTACGCCGATGTCAATCAGCAGCACGAGGACCACGACCAGCACGGCCTCGACCGCGGTGCGCAGGCGTCTAGCCGACGACATACCCCGCCAGTTCGTCACCACACGTCTCGCGGAACGCCGCCCACATGGCCTCGCCGAGCAGGCGCTGACCCACGGCGTCGTAATGCCGGTCCTCGACCCCGTCGGGGTCGCCGGCGGGCCTGCCGTTGACGTGCCCGCGCGGCCCCGGGACGAACGTCGCGCGCGGATGCCGGTTGGGGGTGTCGGCGTGGACGGCGTGGATCGCCGAGTAGTCCTTGTTACTGCGCTCCATCTCCTCGGGCACCATCCCGCCCAGGACGACGGGGGTGCCCGACCCGTAGCGGGACCGAAGGTCGTCGATCACCAGGTCGAGCTTCTCCTGGTACACCGGGCCCGAGGTCAGCGGGACGTCGGACTCCCCCTGGTGCCACAGCACCGCGGCGACCGTGCTTCCCGGATACTGCGCGAGCACGGCGTCGATCGCGGCGACGCCGTTGCGGTACAGGTTGACGCGGGTGGTGGTGTCGGTGGGGTCCCACGTGTAGCCGTTCTTCGGCGCGAACGAGGTGTCGCCGCGTGCGCCGGGCACCAGGCACACGTGCCGCCCCGTCTCGAGGGCGAGGCGCCTGCCGAACGTCGTGCCGAAACCCACGCCGTACCCGGGGATCTCGTGCATCAGCGGATCGACGGCCAGGATCACGCGATGCCGGTCGGGACCGCTCATGGCGTACTGGTGCACGCGAGGGTGCGGGCGGTCGGCCCCGGCGAGGTCCAGGCCCTTGCCCATGCCGAAGGCGTTCGACTGGCCCAAGATGGGCACCACGAGGTACGGCAACGGGGGCGGGTCGACGGGGACGCCGCGGCGCGCCACGCGTCGCTTCACCGCACTCTTGGCCTCGAATGCCAGCCGCCGCCAGGTGGCGACGTCGCCGTCGTAGTTCCTAAGGGCAGTCATCCGGTGCCGGCTTCCCTGCGAATCGATCGGCCAGCCACTGGAACTCGCTGACGATGTCGATGTCCCCATGGCCCTTGTTCGGTTGCATCCGGTAGGAGATCGTACCGCCGAGGGCACAGGCGCGCGCGATGGCCCTCGTGGTCCATTCGGCGTCGATGATCGTGTCGTCGGCACCATAGGCCACCACCATCGGTGCGGTCAGCTTGCGTTGCGGCAGAGCCCATTTCGCCAGCAGCTCCCGCAGCCGAGCTGCGGCTTCCGGGGTGCGTGGCGCCACGTCCGCCGGCGTCATCAACGCCAGCGCCGCATCGCGGTCGTGGACGTCCATGCCCGCGCAGGTGGACACCACCTTCCAGTACTGGGCGGCGGGTCCGCGGCGGAAGTCGTCCCGGTCGACGTCGGGATGCAACCGCGCGAGCGACTCCACGACCGCCTGGAATGCGGGCAGCTGGTCCTTGGTCAGCGTTCCCGCCGACGCCTTGTCCACCATCCCGGTGACGTCGGCGGCCGGCGAGTTGGCGATGGCCCCCACCAACCGGAGTTCGGGGGCATGGCTGCCGGCCTGCTCGTCGGCCGCCCAGGCCGCCGCTCCGCCCTGCGAACCGCCGAAGGCCAGCCACCGGTCGGACACGTCCGGGAAGACGTGCCGCAGCGCCCGCACGGCGTCGATCATGTTCAGTCCGGCGGTCTTGGCGTCGGTGTAGGGGTGCACGCCGGGGGCCCCGAGCCCCTCGAAGTCGGCCAGCGCCACCGCATAACCGTTCTTCACGAAACCCGACACGGGCTCGGCGAGCGTCAGCAACGACGTCGACAGCGAGGGTGCGCAGGGTTGGTCGATGCCGGTGCTGCCGTGCCCGAGGGAGATGACCGGCCAGCCGCCCTCCGGGGGCGTGCCCCGCGGCACGAACACCGCACCGGACACCTCGGTCGGCGCACCGGAGTCGCCGTTGGTGGACCGGTAGAGCACGCGGGCGGAGTCCATCGCACTGCCGTAGCCGGTGCGCGCGAAGCCCGGCATGGTCGTGGCGCTGACGAGCGAGCCAGGACCGCTGCCGGACAGGTCGGCGCCGGCGACGGGCCGGGGTTGGTCGGTGCCGGGTTGATCGCCGCGCAGCGAGACCACGACCACCAACACGACGACGAGGACCACCAAGGCCAGACCGGCCAGCAGCGCCCACGGCGCAGCGCGGCGCATCAGATGGGCCGACGTTCGACGCTCATTCGCCCTCGCCCACCGCGTCGGGTTGCGGCTGTTCGGGCTGGGGTCCACCGGTTGCCGTCTCGAACCCGGCGGGCGCGACGAACGACGGGCAGCTGTTGGGTGCGGGCGCGTCGGCGAACCGGTCGGCGACCCACGGCAGGGCGCTGCTGACGTCGACGTCGGAATGTCCCTTGTCGGGCTGCAGGTTGATGTCGACGACGTCGCCGAGCGCGCACGCGCGGGCCAGGGCGGCGTCGGTCCACGCGGGGAGGATCAGGGCGTCCTGCCCGCCGTAGATCACCAGCGCCGGTGCCGTCGTCGGGCGCAGGGGCAGGCGCGACTCGGCCAGGTGGTCGCGCAGCGCGGCCGCGGCGGCGGGCGAGGCAGGACGCACGTCGTCCGGCGTCACCTCGGAGAGCACCGTGGTGCGCTGGTCGGCGGTGGCGAAGTCGCAGCCCAGGATGAGGTCCCACTGGGCGGCGGCGACGCCGCGCCGGTACTCGTCGAGGTCGACGGCCGGATCTTCCTTGCCGTACGTGGCGACCAACGCCAGGTACGCGGGCACCTGTTCCGGGGTGAGCGTGCCCGCCGAGGCGGCGTCGACCAGGCCGGTCACGTCCAACGGTGGCGACATGCTCACCGACCCGAGCATGCGCATGCCCTCGCCGTACTCCCCCGCGAATTCGTTGGCGGCCCAAGCTCCTTGCGCGCCCTGCGAGGTACCGAACGCCACCCAGCGGTCGGCGGCGGTCGAGACGACCTTGCGCGCCGCACGTGCGGAGTCGACGAGGTTGTAGGCGGCGGTCTTCGCGTCCAGGTAGGGGTGATACCCGTCGCCGGGATCGCCGAGACCCTGGAAGTCGCTCATCGCCACGACGTAGCCGGCCTTGACGAGCAGCAGCACGGTGTCGGCGAGTCCCGCCAGGGTCGGGGACAGCGACGGTGCGCACCCGGGCTGGATACCCGTGGTGGGGTGCCCGAACGCGATGACGGGCCAGCCGCCCTCGGGCGGTTTGCCGTTGGGCGCGAACACCGTTCCGGTGACGTTCGTGGGCTGGCCGGTGATCCCCGACGTCGACGTGTAGGTGATGCGGGCGGCGATGGAGCTGGCGGCCACCAGCCTGCGGTCGACGAGCGGCAGCGTGGTGGCCTTGAGGAGGGTGCCGGGGCCGGATCCGCCGAAGTCTCCGGGCAGCGCGACACCGGCGTCGGCTGGCGGCGGGGCCTGCGGCGCGGGCCGGGCACAGGCGCCGACTGCGACGGTCGTCAGCACGGCGCACGCCAGGGCGCCGAGGCGCGAGCGGATCACGTCAGCCCCGCGCAGGCGCCGGCGAGCGGCTGCCCGTCGAAGCGGGCCTGCAGCCAGCCCAGCGCGGTCTGGGTCACGATGTCGTTGGCGGTGTCGCGATCGCCGACGCGGCGGTCCACCTGGACCGGGTTGCCGCGCTCGCACGCCGCGCGTGCGGCGTCCTCGATCCACTGGCCGGGCACGGTCGGGTCCTCGGTGGCGTACACCGCGAGCACCGGTGCCGCGGGTCCTCCGGCGTCCAGCGGCACCGCGGCGGCGGCGATCTGGCTCCGCAACCGGTCGGCTGCCGCCGGGTCACGCGGCCGGATGTCGTCGGGCCCCAGCGGTTCCACCGCCTTCACCAACGAATCCGTATCGAGCGGAGCGCATCTGGCGGTGACGTCCACGAGATCGCGCACGCGCGGCGCCTCGAATTCGCCCAGATCCAGTTGCTGAGGTGAATTGGCTTGCGCCGCAAGCACCATGAGGTAGGTGTAGTACAGCTCACGCGGCAGCTCACCGCGCTCGGCCAGGTCGACCATGCCCGACATGTTGGCCAGTGGGGACAGTGCGACGGCACCGACCATGTCCAGGCCCGCGCCGTAGGTCGACGCCAGGTCGGCGGCGGCCCACGACGCCAGCCCGCCTTGCCCGATGCCGTAGGCCGCCCACTTGGTGCTGGTCTCGGGGGCGATGCGGCGCGTGGCCCGCACCGAGTCGACGAGGTTGTTCCCCAGCGTCGTGGCCTGCAGCGGAAGGTGTTGCAGCCCTTGACTGGCGACACCGAGCCCCTCGTAGTCCGACATCACCACGACGTACCCCGCGGTGGCGAACACCGAGAGGACGGAGGCGTAACCCCCGAGTTCGGACGCCAGCGACGGCGCACACTGCGGGATGATGCCGGTGAGCAGGTGTCCGATCGCGAGGATGGGCCAGCCGCCACGGGGCGGCTTTCCCGGGGGCACCACCACCACGCCGGACACCTCGGTGGGGCGGCCGTCCAGACCGGACGTGGAGCGGTAGGTCATCTTGACGGCCGTGGCGCTCACCTGGTCGATGCCCTCGGAGAACTGCAACGGCTGCGCGTCGACGAGTGAGCCGGGACCGGTGCCGGACATGTCGGCGGGCGGCAGGACGGGAGCGCCGTCGAACAGCGGTTCCAGCGTGCGCGGTGGGCGATCGGCCGCCGACGGTGGCGGTGGCGCGGGATGCGCGCAACCCGTCAGGAGGGCGAGCAGACCCGCGCACAGCAGGATGCCGATCCGGCGGGCCACCGCGTCAACGGCTTTCGCCGGCGTCGGTGCTCGACGTCGAGCGGGGCTTGGCCACCCGCGACGCCGCGACCCGTGCGGTGGGCGCGTCGTCGGAGTCGTCGGCGTGCTCGCCGCCGCGGGTGTCGTCGGGGGCCCCACCGGTCGAGGACGACGACGCGCCGGGCTTGCCGTGGCGGCGGCCGGCGAGGCCGGCGGGTTCGAACGTGGCGACCGTTCCGATGAGGTGCACGTGGGCGCCGCGCAACGTCTGCACGGCCCGCTTCAGCGCGGTGGCCCGGGTCGAGCGCACCTTGGCGAGCAGGATCGCGCCGTCGCCGAGTGCGGCGATGTTGGCGCCCTCGCTGTGCGCGCCGAGCGGCGGGGTGTCGATCACGACGTAGTCGAAGGTGCGCGCCAGCTCGGCCAGCAGCGCGCTGGCGGTGTCGTGCGCCCACAGCGCGGCGGGACGGGGCGGGACGGGGCCCGCGGGCAGGACGGCGATGGTGGTGCCCGCCACCGTGACGTCGCCGATGACGCTCTCGGCGAGGTGGTGCTCGCCCGACAGCACGGTGCTGACGCCGCGGGCGTCCGCCCGGTGCCGTGCGGCCCGGTCCAGGGGCAGCGCCGCGGCCACGTCCCCGTCGTAGAGGTCGCCGTCGACGACGACCACCGACCGGCCGGACTCCGCGAGCGCCAGGCCGAGGTCCACGGCCACGCTGGTGCGGCCCTCCCCCTTGGCGGGGCTGGTGACGGCGATGACCTTGGGCGGTGCGCCGTTCGGACCCGCGGCGAACCGCAGGTTGTTGCGCAGCTCGCGCAGCGACTCGGCGTAGTTGCCGCCGTCGGACAGGTCGACGACGGCCGATGCGCGGCGTGCCGCGTCGGTGGGCAGCGCCCCCAGCAGGGTGGCCCCGGTGGCCTCCTCGATGGGCTCGCGACCACGCAGCCGCTTGTCGAGCACGCCGGCGAGGATGGCCAGCAGGAAGCCGACGACCAGACCGGCGACGGCGCCGAGCGCGGTCAGCATCGGCCATCCCAGGCCGGTGGCCTTGGTGGGATAGTCGGCGTCGTCGACGACCACGGCGCCCGCGGCCGGGGTGCCTCCGCGGCGTGAGGTCTCCAGTTCGCCGATGAGGTTCACCAGCTGATCCGACACCGCACCCGCATAGGCCTGGGCCTGCGCGGGATCCGGGTCGGTCACGGCAACCGTCAGCATGACCGTCTTGTCGATGGGGGTGGCGGTGATCTTGGAGCGCAGCTCGCCGGGGGTGATGGAGGCCTTCAGCTGGTCGACGGCCCGCGCGGCGACCTGCTCGCTGGTGGCGAGGCTGGCGTACGAGACCACGCGTTCCTGGGAGAACAGGTTGTTCTGGTACGCCTCAGCAACCGACGTGCCGTTCTGCGTGGCGACGAACAGCGTGGCCTTCGACTGGTATTCGGGCGTGGAGAAGTAGCTCGTGGCGTAGCCCGCGCCGGCTCCGATCAGGGTCGCTACGACGACGATCGGCCAGTACCTGCGCAAGATGCGCAGATATTCCATGACAGACAATGCCCAGTCCTCCTCGATAGCGCCGCGCAAACAAGTCATAGAGTAGCGGCCGACGCCGTCAGCACGCCGCTTCGGACGCAGAAGTCAGGATTTGCCGCTGGCAACGACCGTCTCGACTTCCGGCGACCCCGCGGTGCCATGCGTTGCCGGCCACCCTCTCCGCTAACGATTTGCCGTGGCCGTGGCCGGTCCGTCCGGCAGCGGGATGCGCAGCCGAGCATACCCATCACCGGCGCGAACCGGCCCCGCGCGACGCCGAACGGATCGCGTTGGGCGATTCTCGCGGGTATTTGCCAGGAACACCGCCGACACACCGCGGCGTGGGCGGCGATCACCGCGAGCGTCGGTCACACTGACCGGGCAGATCCTTCGACACCCTGGAGCGGCGGTGAGACTGGTCGGACGCCGCAGGCAGCGTCGTGCGTTCGCGACGTCGCTGCCTGGCATCCTCACCGCGCTGGGGTGTGTGGTGGTCGTCGGCCTGGTGGCCCAGCCGCATCCGCCCCGCCGGGTGACCGCGGTCCCCGCGACCACCATCGACGTCAGGCCGTCGACGGTCGGCGTGACGGCGCTGCGGACGTTCGGCATGGGGCAGACCGATCTCGACGACGCCTTGGACGCGATCCGGGCGTCCGGGATCCGCGTCGTGCGACTGGCGATCCCGTGGGCTGCCGTGCGTCCCACCCTCACGGACTGGACGTCGGTGGACCGGACCGTCGACGCGGCGGCGGCGCGGGGCCTGGCCGTGGTGGGCGTCGTGACCGCTGGCCCGGCGTGGCCAGGCGCCGCGAGTGCGCCCGCGGAGACGGTGACGACGATCGCCACGACGACGGCGGCAGCGGCCGAGTTCGCGGCCTTCGTGGCGGCGACGGTCACCCGCTTCCGGGGCAGGCTCGCCGCCGTCGAGGTGGGCAGCGACCCCAACCTCTCGCCGTCCGGGCCGCCCGACGCGCGGTCCTACGTGGCGCTGCTGCGCGCGGTGTATCCCGCGGTCAAGGCCGCCGACCCCGCGGTCGTGGTGCTCTGCGGCGCGCTGGCCTCCGCGACCGGGGTCTTGGATCCGGTGGAGTTCCTGCGCCGGATGTACGCCGCCGGCGCCGCGGGATCGTTCGACGCATTGGGGTTTCATCCCCGCACCGGTGCGGTGCCGTTCTCCGCCGGCCTGCCGCTGCCGCACTCCCCCGTCAACCAACTCATCGGGTTGCGACTGCTGATGATGGACAACGGGGATGCCGACAAGCGAATCTGGGCCACCGACTACGACCCCGCCGAGGGCTCCGACGGGATCGTCGGCCAGGGCAGGCGTGCCGTCGTCGATCTGCTCACCAGCTGGCGGCAGTTGCCCTACGCGGGACCTGCTTTCGTGCCGTCCGCGCCGGTCGACCAGATCGTCTCGGCACCCGAGCAGACGAGGTTCGCCGCGGTCACCGACCAGCGGTTGGGCAGCGTGCTCAGCCCGGTGTTTCGCGCGAACCCGACGACGTGGGCGCAGATCCGCACGGCGGCAACGGTATACGAGACACCGGCGGGATTCGTCGCGTCGCCCAACCCGGTGGCCGCCACCGCACTGGGGCTCGCGGCGGCGCCGACGGGACCGTTCGCAAGCGGTTACCAGGACTTCGACGGTCCTGCGGCACTGCGCATCTGGTTCTCGCCGCAGACGTGCGCCTGGGCGGGCTCGGCGGCCATCGCCGCGGCGTGGACCCCGGATCTGGGGCTCGCGGTGGGTGCCGAGCGCCGCGTCGGCGACACCTCGAGCATGGACTTCCAGCACGGCACGGTGACGACGGCCCCCGGGGTCGCTGCGACGGCAGTTCGCGCCGAGCACCCCGATCCGGTCGGCTGCGCTACGACCGCCGAGGATCCGGTTCCCGACCCGCCAGCAGGGACGCCACCGCGCGACGCCCTTGCTCGGCAAGCCAGTACTCCCGATTCGCCTCGTACAGCGCCCGTCCCGCGGTGACGGCGGCGTCGACGTCGGTGAGCAGGCGTCGGCACTCGGCGACGAAGGCGTCGTCGTCGTCATGGGCGTCGAGGTCGAAGACGCGGTCGAGCGATCCGATGGCGGCGCGGGTCCCGACGACGGGTAGCCCCATCCGGATGGCGTCGAGCAGCTTGACGCGCACCCCGCCGCCGGTCTTGATGGGCGCGATCATGGCGCGGCACGAGGCCAGGAAGCCGGGCAGGTCGTCGACGAACCCGAGATCCCGCACACCCGCGGGCAACGGTTCCTCGGCGGCGCCGCTCTTCTTCGCGCCGATGACGCACAGTTCGGCACCGTCGATTCCCGCCGCGATGCGCGGCCACAGCCGCAGCGCCCACAGGAACGCCTCCTGGTTGGGCGGCCAGTCACGGGTGCCCATGAGCACCAGGCGCTTTGCCGTGTCGGCCACGTCGACCGGCGCCCCCGGCGGCAACCGCAGGTCCAGCCAGCGGGCGTCGGCCACCCCCTGGGCGCGCAGGGCCTCGGCCTCGTCGGCGTCGAACGTGGCGACCGCGTCGGCCGTGCGGGCGACGCGCAGTTCGTCGCGCACCAGGCGCGGCCCCTCGATGCGCCCCAACGCGCCGCGGGTGGCGCGCCACACCAGCGCCTCGGGCACGTGCGTGCTGACCACGAACCGCGTGCGCCCGGCATGGCTGCTGCGCAGGAAGGATTCGGCCATGTAGCTGTGCTCGGCGACGAACACGTCGGCAGTCGTCGCGTCGATCGCGCGCACCATGTCCTCGCCGTCGAACCGGACGTGTACCAGGCTGCGCCGGGTGCGCACCGAGTCCAGCAGCAGCCGCGCCGGGTTGATGGCGGGCTTGGGCACGCGGGTCAGCGGGATTCGATGACCGTCGAGTTCGAGTGTCGCGGAGCCGGATGCGGCCGAGTAGCAGATGGCCGACACCTCGAAGTCGGTGGCCGCCAGCCCCATCGTGAGCCGCGACAGTTCGACGTCGCCGCCGTGTTCGAGGACGGGGTCCTTCGACAGCAGATAGGTGACGCGGGTCATGCGCCCACCCGTTTGCGGCCGTAGAGCGCGAACGCGAACACGGCGAGCAGGGCGACGTCGGCCACCGTCGTCGCGATGGCCGCACCCACTGCGCCCAGCCCGGCCCACACCAGCACCGCCAGCAGTACGAACTTGAACGGGATGAGCAGCAGCGCGGCGAAGAACCGCAAGCGGTCGCGGTGCTGGGCGTAGAGGATCACCTGCAGGATCGCGATGATGGTGCGCACCGTGCAGAACCCGGCCATGATGAGCATGACGATGCCGACGACGGGTGGCGCCGGCGAGAGCAGGCAGCCGATGCCGACCACGATGACGACGATGCCCACCGCGAGGCCGAGCTTGATGGTGGTCCACGGCTTGGGTGCGGCCGACAGGTCGCCGCCGCTCTTGCGGAGGGGTTCGTGGTAGGTCATGGCGAACGACTGGCCGAGCGCGGCCAGCGCGGTGGTGAGCATGAGCCCGATGTTGTAGTAGCCGACGACCTCGGTGTTGGTGAGCCAGCCCAGCAGCAGCACGTCACCCTGCAGGTAGAGCGTGGTGCCAAAGCCCATCTCTCCCATGAGGATGAACATCAACCGCGGGCTGCCGGGCAGGCCGGGTCGGTGTCCGCGCACGGCCAGTCCGGCGAGCACCACGAACACCGCGTACGGCGCGCAGTACAGCAGGCAGGCCGTGACGAGCGTGGGATCGGGTGCGGTGAACAGGTAGAGGCACGCCAACCCGACGCCGGTGAACTGCCTGCCGGCGCCCCACCGGTAGACGCGGTCGGGGTGCCCGTCGCGGGTGTCGCGGCTGATGTAGGCGTTGACGGTGATCTCGCCGCCGGCGACCATCAGTCCCAGGAATCCGATGAACGAGAACGGGATCAGGGCGACCCCGCCGGCGAGCAGGGTGACGCCCACCAGGTAGCGGCTGGTGCGTTCGCGGTTGAACCGCTCCTCGGATTCCCGCATGGCGCGCACGGCCCACGGGTTGTCCAGCGTGGGGCCCACGATGGTGGCCGCCGCGAACGCCATGGCGTAGAGGCCGTAGTCGCTGATGCCCAGCTTGCCGATCATGGCGAACGTCCACAGCAGCCCGACGCCGCGGGCTCCGTACATCCACACGATGCCGACGATGCTCTTGAACAGGTTGCGGCGCTTGCTCTCCCCGTGCGGCTCGGCGCCCAGGGCATCCTGCTCGGGCGCCGTCGCACCGAGCGGTTCGACGGGCGGCACGGGCGGGTCGGGCGGGATGTGCTCAGCCACGGCGGTCCAGGATCTCCGACCACGCGTCGGTGAACGCCTCGGCGGTGCGGACCGCGGACCGTTGCGCGCGGGTGCGGGCGGCGCTCTCGCCGAGGGCACGGACGCGATCGGGAGCGTCGAGCAGCGCGGTGATGGCCCCGGCGAGCGCGTCGGTGACGCCGGTGGCGCCGTCGGCGACGCGGACGACGACGGCGCCGACGCTCTCGTCGAGTTCGGCGAGGGCGGCGTAGTCGGTGCAGATCTGCGGTGTGGCGTAGGCCGTCGAGTGCGCGACGACGCCCGAGGCGGCGAAGCTCTCCGCGTAGAAGTGCCGCTTGCCGTAGGGCACCACGATGGCCTGGACGGATTCGAAGAACGCGTCTTCGGACGGCCCGTCGACGGGCCCGAGCACGTCGACGCCCGCAACGGCGGGCAGATCCTGGGTGCCGCGGCCGGCGACGCGAATCCCGATGTCGTCGGGCAGCATTCGCCGAAGTGCCTCGATCTGTTCGAATCCCTTGCCGCGGTAGACGTGGCCGAAGAAGCCGACGGCCCGCGGCCGTTCGTGGGCGGGGCGGATGTCGGGGCGGTCCCGCACGACGTGCGGGATGTAGCGGGTGTCGGTGTCCGGGTAGACGCGGGCGATCGAGCGACGGCCCGTCTCGGTGAGCGCGAACAGGGTGCGCCCGCGGTACACGGCGCCCTCGAGTTTGCGGCTCAACGGGCGGGCCGGGTAGTGGATGCCATGGTTGAGCAGGCGGGAGCCGCCGACGAACCGGGTGCGCAGCGGCATCCAGACGCCCTGGGGCGGGTCGTGCACCGTGGCGGTGACGGGGACGCCGCGCAGCCCGGTGGTGGCCCAGAAGGGGGACAGCGAGGCCGTGGACAGCTCGGCGTGCACGAGCACGCGGCCCGCCGGCGCGCCTGCGACGTGGCGCGCGACGGCCGCGCGGTGCCTGCGGACGTCGGACAGCGTGTCGCTGCCGGGGCCGCCCGTGCGCACCTGGAGCACCTCGCGGAAGTACGGCCGCACGGCGGTGACGATGTCCTCGGCGTAGTCGCCGACGGCCGTCTGGCCGAGCCGGGGACCGACGAAGACCAGCCGGTAGTCGGAGAGCGTTGCGCTCATCAGCAGAACAGGGGGCGGTAGCCGCCCTTGTACTTCAGCGCCGCCGGGTCACGCTTGCCGATGACCTTGGCCGGGACGCCGCCGACGATCTCGCATTCGCCGATGTCCTTGTTCACCAGCGCCTGCGCGGCCACCACGGCACCGCGTTGGACGTGGGCGGGCAGCACCATGGCGCGGCTGGCGATCCACACGTAGTCCTCGACCACGGTCGGGTCGGGCACCGGGAGGAAGTCGGGGTGGTTGACGTCGTGGCCGCCGCCGATGAACTGCACGTCGCTGGCGATGGTGACGTCGTTGCCGATGTAGAGGCCGGCGCGGGCGTCGAGCAGGCAGCGCGCCCCGATGGAGGTGTTGTCCCCGATGGTGAGGAACTCGATGTCGAGGATGCTGGTGCCCAGCATGATGCACGAGTTGCTGCCGATGGTGGCGCCGAAGAGCCGCAGGAAGCCCTGCCGGATGAAGTGGAACGGGATGTGCGTGACGATCAGGTTGAACAGCACCTGGCCGATGCGGTTGCGCAGCTTGCGCGGCAACGGCATGTCCTGCATGCGGTAGTTCGCCACGCGGCCGTCGGGTTGCAGGTCGTACGACGGCTCCGGGGGGAGCTTGAGGCCCGGGGCCGCCGCCTTCTTCTTGGCGACCTTCTCCGGGTCGGCCTTCGCGGGTTCGACGCTCACCGCTGTCGCTCCTGACGTGGGTTGGGACGGGTTACCGCGCGGCCAGTTCGCCGACGGCATGGTGCAGTTTCTCGGTGAAGACGGCCTGGCTGAACCGGTTGACGTGGTTGCGCACCGCGTCGGGGTCGAACGCATTCTCCTCGAAGCGGTCGACGGCCGCGCGGATGGCGCGGGCCGTCGGCTCGTCGAAGTAGCTGCCGCTGACGCCTTCGGCGATGGTGTCCAGGAAGCCGCCGAACCGCAGCGCGATGGCGGGCTTGCCCCAGGCGCCCGCTTCCAGGGGGGTCAGGCCGTAGTCCTCGTAGCTCGCGGCGATGATGGCCCGGCAGTGGGCGTACAGCCAGGCGAGTTGGCCGTCGGTGAGATCGCTGAGCATGGTCACGTTGGGTGTCTTGAGCGCGCGTAACCGGTCGGCTTCCGGCCCGCGCCCCACCACCACCAGCTTGCGGTCGGTGTCGGCGAACGCGGTGATGATCTCGTCGACGTTCTTGTACGGCAGCAGCCGCGACACCACGAGGTAGAACGAACCGTCGATCGCCGCGTCGTGGCCGGCGCCGGGCGCGGCGTCCTCCGCGGTGGCCGGGGCCAGCCACCGGCGCACGTCGGGCATCGGTTCGAGGGCGTCCGGTGCGGTCTGCGCGACGGGCGGGAACACGACGTCGGCGTCGATGCCGTAGGCCTCGCGGATGCGGCCTTGGATCTCGGTGGAGTTGGCCAGGTAGCGGTCGCCGCTCAGCGCGGCCTTGCGGTCCCACTTCTTGAGGTAGCCGGACACCGCGCGCAAGCCCAGTCGCGTCACCGCGCCACCGTTGCTGCCGAGGTAGGTCTCGGACTGGTAGAGCCACCGCGCCGGGGCGTGACAGTAAACGAGCTTGCGGCCGGTGGTGCGGAATCCGTGCGCCCAGCCGCTGCTGCTGGCGAGCACCACGTCGGCGTCGATGCGCACCGACCGTGCCACCAGGGGCAGGACCGGCAGGGCGGCGCGGTGGTGCTTGCGGAAGGGGTGGATCCGGTCGAATGCCGCCACCCGGACGTCGAGATCCTTGAACTCCGGGAACGTGGCGTCGGGGTCGTACAGCATCGTGTAGATCGGCGCATCCGGAAACGCCCTGCTCATGGCCAGTACGGTCTTCTCGGCGCCGCCCAGTTGCGTCAGGTAGTCGTGCGCGATGGCCACGCGCGGCGTGCCGCGGCCGTCGACCGTGCGCTCTCCCACCACGTCGCTCTTCCCTCGCCTGGATCCAGTGTCGTGACTCACCTTGCCGACCGTGGGCCCGCCGCGTCGGCGCACCGACCAAGTCGGCAATAACCTTACACCGCCACTCGCGGGAGTTCCCGGCAGCTCGGACCCGTGGCCGCCCCGCGATGACGTGTCGTTGGCAAATATTCACGTCCGACAGACCGGGCGCGGCGCGAGTCGGCCGATTCGTTTGCTGTCAGCTATGGGCGACGACGGCTCAGAAGAACGGCACCTTGTACTTGCCGCTGTAGCGCAGCGCCTCGGGGTTGCGCTGCGAGATGACCTTCGCGGGCACGCCGCCGACGACCGCCAACGGTGGCACTTCACCGGTGACCACGGCGTGCGCGGCCACCACGGCGCCACGGCCCAGCAGGCACGGCATGATCATGGCCCGGCTGCCGATCCACACGTAGTCGTCGATCACCACCGGGTCCAGCGGGTTGGGCGCGGGCGGGAAGTTCGGGTGATTGAAGTCGTGACCGCCGGCGATGATGTGGGTGTCGCTGGCGATCACCACGTCGTCGCCGATCGCGATCGCCGCACGCGCGTCGAGCAGGCAGCGGAACCCGATCGAGACCCGGTCCCCGATGACGAGGTAGGGGATGGACCAGACGCCGGTGCCGCGGTTGATCGCCGTCCCCTTGCCGATCGACGCGCCGAACAGGCGCAGGTAGCCCAGCCGGATGAAGTGGAACGGGATGTGCGTGACCACGGAGTTGTAGAACAGCGCCGCGTACAGGTCGCGCAGCCGGTGCCACACCTTTTCTCCGGGCAACTCGTAGTCGAGGATGTTGCCCTCGTCGTCGGTGACCCAATTCATGCGTCCCCGCAGCCGCACCTTGGGGTTTACGGCCTGCTTGCGGGCGATGGCTTCCGGATCGGATACCTGCGGTTCGACGAACATCAGTGTTTGCTCCTGTCGCGGTTCACCGGTCACCATAACCCCGCTCGACCCCGCTCGACCACCTACCGATCACGGCACGCGAGGCGGACGCGAAAGCCGGAATTAAGGGCTGCTTAAGAATTCGGCGACGGGGGTCGCTACCATCCAATCCATGACCAGCGTCACCGAACCCGCCGGTTCCCACGAGATCGACATCCACACGACCGCAGGCAAGCTCGCCGACCTGCGCAAGCGCACCGAGGAGTCGTTGCACCCGGTGGGCGAGGAGGCCGTCGAGAAGACGCACGCCAAGGGCAAGCTCACGGCGCGCGAACGCATCCTGGCGCTGCTCGACGAGGGCTCGTTCGTCGAACTCGACGCGCTGGCCCGCCACCGCAGCACCAACTTCGGCTTGCAGCAGAACCGTCCCGTCGGCGACGGCGTGGTGACCGGCTACGGCACCATCGACGGCCGCGACGTCTGCATCTTCAGCCAGGACGCCACGGTGTTCGGCGGCAGCCTCGGCGAGGTGTACGGCGAGAAGATCGTCAAGGTGCAGCAGTTGGCCATCAAGACCGGCCGCCCGCTGATCGGCATCAACGACGGCGCGGGCGCCCGTATCCAGGAGGGCGTCGTCTCGCTGGGTCTGTACAGCCAGATCTTCCGCAACAACATCTTGGCCTCGGGCGTCATCCCGCAGATCTCGCTGATCATGGGTGCGGCCGCGGGCGGCCACGTGTACTCCCCCGCCCTCACCGACTTCGTGGTGATGGTGGACCAGACCAGCCAGATGTTCATCACCGGCCCCGACGTCATCAAGACCGTCACCGGCGAGGACGTCACCATGGAGGAGCTGGGCGGCGCCCACACCCACATGGCGAAGTCGGGCACCGCGCACTACGTCGCCTCGGGCGAGCAGGACGCGTTCGACTACGTGCGGGACCTGCTGAGCTACCTGCCGAGCAACAACTACGCCGATCCGCCGCGGTACGCCGCGCCGCCGCACCCCGGTGCGGTCGAGGACAACCTCAACTCCGAGGACCTCGAGCTCGACACGCTGATCCCCGATTCGCCGAACCAGCCGTACGACATGCACGAGGTCATCTCGCGCATCCTCGACGACGACGAGTTCCTCGAGGTGCAGGCCGGTTACGCGCAGAACATCATCGTCGGCTTCGGCCGGGTCGACGGCCGCACGGTCGGCATCGTGGCCAATCAGCCCACGCAGTTCGCGGGCTGCCTCGACATCAACGCCTCCGAGAAGGCCGCGCGGTTCATCCGCACGTGTGACTGCTTCAACATCCCGATCGTGCTGCTGGTCGACGTGCCAGGCTTCCTGCCCGGCACCGATCAGGAGTACAACGGCATCATCCGACGCGGCGCCAAGCTGCTGTACGCCTACGGTGAGGCGACGGTCGCCAAGGTCACCGTCATCACCCGCAAGTCCTACGGCGGGGCGTACTGCGTGATGGGCTCCAAGGACATGGGCGCCGACGTGGTGGTGGCCTGGCCCAGCGCCCAGATCGCGGTGATGGGCGCGTCCGGCGCGGTCGGATTCGTCTACCGCCAGCAGCTCAAGAAGGCCGCGCAGGACGGCGAGGACGTCGACGCGCTGCGCCTGCAGTTGCAGCAGGAGTACGAGGACACGCTGGTGAACCCGTACATCGCGGCAGAGCGCGGTTACGTCGACGCGGTCATCCCGCCGTCGCACACCCGCGGTTACGTGGCAGCGTCGTTGCGGTTGTTGGAGCGCAAGATTCAGCAGCTGCCGCCGAAGAAGCACGGGAACATTCCGCTGTGAGCGGAGCGAGCGATTCAGCGACTGTGAGCGGAGCGAGCGATTCAGCGACTGTGAGCGGAGCGAGCGATTCAGCGACTGTGAGCGGAGCGAGCGAGGCAAGCGTGACCGAGGACAGCACCAGCGAGGCAACCGGCGCGGTGGACGGGACTGGCGAGACGCCCGCCGCCGACCCGGTGATCCAGATCCTCAAGGGCAAGCCCACCGACGACGAGGTGGCCGCGCTGGTCGCCGTGCTCGCGGGATCGCAGTCGGGGGTCTCGTCGGCCGATCTCGAGCCGCAGGGCCGCGACCTCTGGGGCCATCCGGTGGACAAGCTGCGCTATTCGGTCTTCAGCTGGCAGCGCGTGACGTTGGTGGAGCGCTTGCACATGCGCCGATGACGCGTCTGGTCCTGGCGTCGGCCTCTCCCGGGAGGCGCCAGGTGCTGACGAGTGCCGGCGTCGATCCCCTGGTGATCGTGTCGGGTGTCGACGAGGACGCCGTGGTGGCCGCGCTGCCCGCCGACGCGGGCCCGGACCGGGTCACGACGGCGTTGGCGGCCGCCAAGGCCACCGCGGTGCTCCCCGAGCTGCCCGCGGCCGTCGCCGCCGACTGCGTGGTGGTGGGCTGCGATTCGATGCTCTACCGCGACGGTCGGCTGTGGGGCAAGCCGCACACGGCCGATGCCGCGACGGCGGGCTGGCGGGAGATGGCCGGCCGGACGGCCGAGTTGTTCACCGGGCACTGCCTGGTCCGGGTGTTCGACGGCGCGGTCGCCCACCAGGCGACCGAGTCGGCCGTCACGCGCGTGCACTTCGGCGCACCGTCGGAGGCCGACCTCGCGGCATACGTCACCTCGGGCGAGCCGCTGGGGGTTGCGGGCGGGTTCACCATCGACGGGCGGGGCGGCTGGTTCGTCGAGGGCGTGGACGGGGATCCGTCGGCGGTGATCGGGATCGGGCTGCCGCTGGTGCGCAGGTTGCTGCAGGGCGTGGGGGTGTCGGTGGCCGCGCTGTGGGCCGCAAACCCCGTCTAACACCCGGCCGCGGTGCCAGTAGGCTGGGCGGCGTGTCGCTACCCGCAGACCCACACCCCTCCCTGGCCGCATACGCCCATCCCGAGCGCCTCGTCACGGCCGACTGGCTGGCAGGCAACATCGGCAGGCCCGGCCTCTCGATCGTCGAGTCCGACGAGGACGTCCTGTTGTACGACACCGGGCACATCCCGGGCGCGGTGAAGATCGACTGGCACGTCGACCTCAACGACCCGCGCGAGCGGGATTACATCGACGGCGCCCGGTTCGCGGAGTTGATGAACCGCAAGGGCATCAAGCGTGACGACACCGTGGTGATCTACGGCGACAAGAGCAACTGGTGGGCCGCCTACGCCCTGTGGGTGTTCACGCTGTTCGGCCACGAGGACGTCCGCCTGCTCGACGGTGGCCGCGATCTCTGGGTGTCCGACGGCCGGGACACCACGCTCGACGTGCCGTCCAAGGAGACCACCGGTTATCCGGTCGTGGAGCGCAACGACGCCGCCATCCGCGCCTTCAAGGACGACGTGCTCGAGGTGCTGGGCACGCAGCCGCTGATCGACGTGCGGTCGCCGCAGGAGTACACCGGTGAGCGCACCCACATGCCGGATTACCCCGAGGAGGGCGCGCTGCGCGGCGGCCACATCCCGACGGCGATCTCGATCCCGTGGGCGAAGGCCGCCGGGGATCATGGCCGGTTCCGGTCGCGGGCCGAACTCGACGAGCTGTACGGCTTCTTGACGCCCGAGGACCGCACGGTGGTGTATTGCCGCATCGGCGAGCGTTCCAGCCACACGTGGTTCGTGTTGACGCACCTGCTGGGGTTGCCGGGCGTGCGCAACTACGACGGCTCTTGGACGGAGTGGGGCAACGCCGTGCGGGTGCCGGTGGCCGTGGGCGAAGAGCCCGGCGCGGCGCCGGGCGCCGAGTGATCCCGGCGGTGACGTCCCGGTGAGCATGCCCCCGGCCCTGGCGGAGGTGGTGTCGGACTTCGCCGACGTCACCGGCCAGGACAAGCTTCAGCTCCTGTTGGAATTCGCCAACGAATTGCCGCCGCTGCCAAGCGATTTGGAAGAAGCGGCGATGGAACCGGTACCGGAGTGCCAGTCTCCGCTGTTCCTGCACGTCGACGCCGACGACCGCGACCACGTGCGGTTGTTCTTCAGTGCGCCCGCCGAAGCGCCGACGACGCGCGGGTTCGCGGCGATCCTCGCCGCGGGGCTGGACGGGTTGCCCGCCGACGAGATCCTGGCGGTGCCCGACGACTTCTATGCGGAGCTGGGGTTGGGCACGCTGATCAGCCCGCTGCGGCTGCGCGGCATGTCGGCGATGCTGGCCCGCATCAAACGCCGCCTGCGCCAGGGATAGTCAGCGCACCGGCACCATCTCCTACCGTCTGCCTGGCGGCGCCGCGGGCAGCGACGGCACCGCGTTGCCTGGCGCCGCCGCGCGCAACACGATGCCATCGACGTCACTGATGGGAGAGTCGGTCGTCAGCGGACTTCCCGCCCCCCTGGGTCCCACCGAGGACTCGGCCACGACCATCCTGGCATCGATGCGGCAGTCCGACTCATTCCCCATGTCGGCCAAACGTCGCGGCCCCCAGAACAATTCGAAGTCTGCCTGCACTCCCCCGCCGGGTAGCGGAGTCTCCTTCGTCGTCACGAAGCACGGGAATATCTCGTAGTCGTTCTCCGGTTCCAAGACGCGAATGCCGGACTCCACGGCAGACCAGCGCCCCGAGCCTCGACATGGCGTAGGCGGCGTCACTGGGCTCGTTGGCCTCCGGGTTGCGGAACTTCCAGGCCTGCGTGGCCCACCACGCCTGTTTCGGAAACGCGAACCCCAGGCCCCCCACCACCAGGCCGATGACGATCATGACGATGCCTGCCCCCATGCTCGAAGAGCCCAGGACCCGCCCCGGTCGCCGGGATGCACCTCTTTCCTACCGGCGGGTAGGGTGCCCGCCTCGCCGGGGCTGGTGTCGCGCCGCATAAACTGCCCGAGTTACATTCTTAAAGACATTTCTTAGAGAATCTGCCGTCAGGAGGCGCCGTGGCCAACCACGCCAGTTCGAAGATCTCCAAGGTGCTCGTAGCCAACCGCGGGGAGATCGCCGTCCGGGTCATCCGGGCAGCGAAGGATGCCGGGCTGGCCAGCGTTGCCGTGTATGCCGATCCAGACGCCGACGCACCGCACGTGCGGCTGGCCGACGAGGCCTTCGCCCTGGGCGGGCAGACCTCGGCCGAGTCCTACCTGGTGTTCGAGAAGCTGCTCGACGCCGCCGCGAAGTCCGGCGCCAACGCCGTGCACCCCGGCTACGGCTTCCTGAGCGAGAACGCCGACTTCGCCCAGGCCGTGCTGGATGCCGGGTTGATCTGGATCGGGCCCAGCCCGCAGTCCATCCGCGACCTCGGTGACAAGGTCACCGCCCGCCATATCGCCGCTCGCGCGCAGGCCCCGCTGGTGCCGGGCACGCCGGATCCGGTCAAGGATGCCGACGAGATCCTGGCGTTCGCCAAGGAGCACGGTCTGCCGATCGCCATCAAGGCCGCGTTCGGTGGTGGCGGTCGCGGCATGAAGGTCGCGCGCACGCTGGAGGAGATCCCCGAGCTGTTCGACTCGGCCACCCGTGAAGCCGTGGCGGCGTTCGGCCGCGGCGAGTGCTTCGTCGAGCGCTACCTGGACAAGCCGCGCCACGTCGAGGCCCAGGTCATCGCCGACACCCACGGCAACGTCGTCGTCGCGGGCACGCGCGACTGCTCGCTGCAGCGCCGCTTCCAGAAGCTCGTCGAGGAGGCCCCGGCCCCCTTCCTGACCGACGCGCAGCGCAAGGAGATCCACGAGTCCGCCAAGCGCATCTGCAAGGAGGCCGGCTACTACGGTGCCGGCACCGTGGAGTACTTGGTGGGCCAGGACGGGCTGATCAGCTTCCTGGAGGTCAACACCCGCCTGCAGGTGGAACACCCGGTCACCGAGGAGACCTCGGGCATCGACCTGGTGCTGCAGCAGTTCAAGATCGCCAACGGCGAGCCGCTGGACATCACCGAGGACCCGACGCCGCGCGGCCACTCCTTCGAGTTCCGCATCAACGGCGAGGACGCCGGCCGCGGCTTCCTGCCCGCCCCCGGCCCGGTCACGAAGTTCGAGCCGCCCACCGGCCCGGGTGTGCGCATGGACTCGGGCGTGGAGTCCGGTTCGGTCATCGGCGGCCAGTTCGACTCGATGCTGGCCAAGCTCATCGTCTCCGGCGCCACGCGCGAGGAGGCGCTGGCCCGTAGCCGACGCGCGCTCGCCGAGTTCAACGTCGAGGGTCTGGCCACCGTCATCCCGTTCCACCGCGCCGTGACCGCCGACCCGGCGTTCATCGGCGACGGCGAGAAGTTCGACGTGCACACCCGCTGGATCGAGACGGAGTGGAACAACACCGTCGAGCCCTTCACCGGCGGCGAGGCGATCGAGGACGAGGACAACCTGCCCCGGCAGAAGGTCGTCGTCGAGGTCGGCGGACGCCGCGTCGAGGTGTCGCTGCCCGGCGACCTCGCCCTCGGCGGCGGCGCGGCCCCGGCACCCGGCGGCGTGATCCGCAAGAAGCCCAAGCCCCGCAAGCGCGGCGCAACGGGCGGTGCCGCCGCCTCGGGCGACTCGGTCACCGCGCCCATGCAGGGCACCGTGGTCAAGGTCGCCGTCGAGGAGGGCCAGACCGTGTCGGCGGGCGAACTCGTGGTGGTGCTCGAGGCCATGAAGATGGAGAACCCGGTCACCGCGCACAAGGACGGCATCATCACCGGTCTCGCGGTCGCTCCGGGCGCTGCGGTCACGCAGGGCACCGTGCTCGCCGAGATCAAGGACTAGTACCACACCCGAGACTGCGGCCCGGATCGCGACGAGCTTCAATTCGCCGATCTGGCCGCAGTTTCGGCGTTTCGGGGCTCGTGAGACGCTGGGCGCGTGGAACCCGTCGAAATCAACAACGGCCAGTGGTATCTGCGTGGGCTGCGCTACGACGATCGCATCGACGACCGACCCGCACTCGCCGATCTGGGCGAGACGGACCTGGCCTACGTCGAGGACGCCGAGGACGGCTGGGCCGACGGCACCCGCTACACGTGGGCGGTGTGCGAGCCGACCACCGGCGAGCTGATGGCCGAGGTCATCCTGGATCCGGTGAGCGGGTTCCTGCAGAGCCGGTCACGGCCGGGGTTCGAGGACGCGGGCGCCATCTCCGAGGACACCGTGCGCCGGTGGGCGTTGGCCGTGCTGGGACTGGAGGTGCACACGTGAGCGTCCCCAGGACGGTGACGGTGACCGGCGCCGCCGGCCAGATCGGCTACGCCGCCCTGTTCCGCATCGGGGCCGGCGCGCTGCTGGGCCGCTCGGTCCCCATCCGGTTGCGGCTCCTGGAGCTGCCTGGAGCGCTGCGAGCCGCCGAGGGCGTGGTGATGGAACTCGTGGACAGCGCCTTCGACCTGTTGGTCGACGTCGAGATCCACGACGATCCGGTACGCGCCTTCGACGGCGTCGACGTGGCGCTGCTGGTGGGCGCCAAGCCGCGAACCAAGGGCATGGAGCGCGCCGACCTGTTGGCGACCAACGCCGAGACCTTCGCCGCCGCGGGGGCGGCGCTCAATCGGGGTGCGGCCGACGACGTCCGCGTGGTCGTGGTGGGCAACCCCGCCAACACCAACGCCGCGGTGGCGTCGGCCCACGCACCGGACATCCCGCGGGAGCGATTCACGGCGCTCACCCGGCTCGACCACAATCGTGCGGTGGCGGCCCTGGCCGCGCACGCCGGCGTGCACGTCACCGACGTCTCGCGAGTGACCGTGTGGGGCAACCATTCTCCGACGATGTACCCCGACGTCTTCCATGCGGTGGTCGGCGGACGGCCGGGTGCGGACATCGCGGCGGACACGCAGTGGTTGACCAACGACTTCATCCCCACCGTGGCCGGGCGCGGAACGGCGATCATCAACGCCCGCGGCACGTCGTCGGCGGCGTCGGCGGCCAACGCCGCCATCGACCACGTGCGCGACTGGGTGGACGGCACCGAGCCGGCCGACTGGACGTCGGTCGCCCTGCCCTCCCCCGGCGTGTACGGCATTCCCGAGGGAGTCGTGACGTCGTTGCCCGTGCGGGCGGTCGACGGCGCCTGGCAGGTCGTCGAGGGCTTGGAGATCAACGAGTTCTCCCGCCGGCGCATCGACGCCTCGGTCGCCGAACTGCTCGACGAGCGCTCCGCGGTCGCCGCGCTGGGTCTGCTCTAGTCAAGTCGGTCGTGGTCGGCGCCGGTCGCCAGGTCGCCGCACTCGACGGTCACCACGTCGTCGCGTCCCGCCAGGTAGGCGCGCGCTCCGTGGTCGCCGGTCAACGCCGTCAGCAGGTCCGGCACGTGGGTGCGGTACAGCACCACCGGGTGCCCCGGGGCGCCGCCGTAGGTCGCGCGCGCCAGCCCGGTCTCCCCCGCGGCCGCCACGACGCGCCGCACCACGTCGGCGCCGATGTCGGGGGTGTCGATCAGGCGGATCGCCACGATCTCGGCGGTGGCCACGGCCGCCAGGCCGGCCCGCAGCGACGCCCCCGCGCCGGTGCGCCAGTCCGCCGCGACCACGGCACGGGCGGGTTCGGGAACGTCCACGACGGCGGCACCGAGCACCACCACGACGTCGTCGCACCCACCCGCCGCCAACGAGTCGACGGCCAGTTGGAGCCAACGGCCTTCGTGGGCAAGCACTTTCGGCATGCCGAAGCGGCTGCCCGCCCCGGCCGCCAGCACGACGCCTGCGGTGGTCACTCCATTTGGTCGCGCAGCTGGGCCAGCGACTTCGCCAGCAGCCGCGACACGTGCATCTGCGAGATGCCGACGCGCTCGGCGATCTGCGTCTGGGTCAGCGACTCGAAGAACCGCAGCACCAGCACGGTGCGCTCGCGCTCGGGCAACGACTCCAGCAGCGGCCGCAGCGCCTCGCGATTCTCGATGCGGTCGAGGTTGGCGTCCATGTCGCCGAGCGTGTCGGCGATGGCGGGCGCCTCCTCGGAGCCGCTGCCGCCACCGTCGATCGACATCGTGTTGTACGAGCTTCCCGCGACGAGGCCCTCGACCACTTCCTCGCGGTCCATCTCGAGTTCGGCGGCCAGTTCGGTGGGCGTGGGCGCCCTGCCGAGGCGCTGTGACATCTCCGCCGTCGCCGCACCGAGCCGCAGGTGCAGTTCCTTGAGCCGTCGCGGCACCTTGACCGACCAGCTGTTGTCCCGGAAGTGCCTGCGCACCTCGCCCATGATGGTCGGCACGGCGAACGACACGAAGTCCGAGCCCGCGTCGACGTTGAAGCGGATGACGGCGTTGACCAGACCGACGCGAGCGACCTGCACCAGGTCGTCACGCGGCTCCCCGCGACCATCGAAGCGGCGGGCGATGTGGTCGGCCAGCGGCAGGCAGCGTTCGACGATGCGGTCACGCTGTCGGGTGAATCCGCTCGAGCCGGGCTCGAGCGTGGCGAGTTCGCGGAACATGCCGATGACGTCCGCGTACTCCGAGTTCGAACGCGAACCCTGGGAGGACGACGTCGTCACCGCAGAGAACTCACACGTCTCGTCGACATCGAGATGCCGACGATCTGGCCGCCGTCCGGCCCGGACCCGTCGGAGTACGTCTTGAGGTCGTCGGTCAACGAACTGAGCACGTGCCAGCTGAAGCTGCCGGGTTCCATGATGTCGGGCGTCGAGCATGCCGTGGACGCGTCGATCACGAGGTCGTCCATCGTGGGGCAGACCGCCACGACCAGCGTGGCACCGGGCACCGCGGACCGGATCAGCCGGGTACACGCTTCGTCCACCGCGAGTCGCAGGTCCGACACCGTGTCGGAATCCAGGTCCTCGAACGTGCCCACCGCGGCGACCAGGGTGCGCACGATGGCCAGGTTCTCCAACTTGGCGGCTACCCGGAACTCGACCTTGTCGTCCACCTCTGTCACGCGCCCTCCTGCCGATCTCCACGCGAGACTACCCTCGGCGGAACTCCAGCTAACCATGAACTCTCCCGTAATCCGCTGGTGGGGGCGGGTGCCACCCACCAGCAAAGCGTGTGCATGCGCTCGACCGTCACCGGGTCCGTGCCGCCCGTGACAGCCCGCCGCCCGGCGACGGGTGGACCCTCGCCCGGCAGGCGGGTGCGCCGCGAGCGAGTGGTTGCCCGCCGCAGTCACCTTCAAACCCACGGCGGACCGGTCGTTGCCGTCGCCGCCGACGGCCCCGGCCAGCCACGTGGAACGTGTTGCCGTACCTCGTGATTCGCGTGACAATCGGCCGCTGACCTGGGAGGCGCGTTTGGTCGCGATCACGATCGGGCATGTCTGCACCACGTACACACCCCGTCCGGTGCCCGCACCGTCCGGCATCCACAGCGAAGGAGTCAACCGTGGCTGACAGCAACAGTGGTCCTGCAGAGGCCGTCAAGGGCGTCGTCGAGGACGTCAAGGGCAAGGCCAAGGAGGTCGTCGGCACCGTGACCGGCCGCGACGAACTCATCGACGAGGGCAAGGCCCAGCAGGACAAGGCCGAAGCGCAGCGCGACGCCGCCAAGAAGGAGGCCGAGGCCGAGGCCGCGCGTGCAGGCGCCGCTGCCGCCGAGAAGCGTCAGGAAGCCCACCAGCAGCGCGGCTGATCAGCGTCACTCCCCGGACCCGGTCGGATTCCCAGATCCGGCCGGGTCCGCTGGTGTCTGGCCCACGCGCATGTGGGCGGTCAGCAGCAGTTGGTCGTAGGCGGAGCGCTCCGGGAGGTGTTCGTCGTAGCGCAGCGCCAGGAAGTCCGCCACGAGTCGCTCGGCGAATTCCCGCAGCTTCACGTTGGTCTCCTGGGAGCGCCACCTGAGCAGTTCGAAGGCGGAGTCCGCCGAGATGCGATAGACCAGCATCAGCATGCCCTTCGCCTGCTCGATTCCGCTGCGGGCCTGCGCGATCCCGGCCACCGCCTGATGGACGCTGGACTCGCGCCGGGCGGTGTCCCGCTCGCCGTCGGACTCCGCCTGCTCCGTCCCGGTCGGCGTCACGTCGACGTAGAAACCGTCGGTGCCGACCACCTCGCCGTGCGCGTCGACCAACTGCTTGCCCACCACGACGACGTGGTGGATGGCGCCCGTGGTGTCGATGATTCGGTGCCGCGTGCTGAAAGCTCCGGAGGTGCGCCGGATTTCGTCGAGCGTCGCGGCCACCTGCCCGTAGTCGTCGGGGTGTTTGTGCGACAGCACCAGCTCGGTGGTCGGTTCCGCGGTCCCCGGCTCGTAGCCGTGCATCCGCTCCACTTGCGCCGACCATTCCCACCGTTCGTCGGCGAAGAAGAATCGGAACCACCCGACGCGTTGCGGCTGCCCGCCGGCAAGCGCTCGTTCGACGGGCGGCGACTCGGTCATGGGTGCAGATTAGGTGGTCGCACGGGTCACCGGTGACGAGTCGGCCGTGACGCGTTGGCGACGGGGCCTGCGACGGGGGCCGGCATGTCCGGGGCCTGGCCTAGCATCCGCGTCGTGATCGGTGGCCGGGTGACGTGATGGCGCTGGTGTTCGTGGTGTCCGTGGCGGTGGCGGCCGCGGTGGTCGCCCACCTGGCGGGGGCGGGCCCGTGGCTCAGCCTCGCCGTCGGCGCGCTGGCACCCGCCGTGGTGGCCGCGCTGCCGCGATTCATCGCAGGCCTCGTGCGGGGTCTCGGGACCGCCGCGGCGCGCGAACATCCGGCCGCGGGGATGGTGGCGATGTCGGGCACCGAGTTCGAGGACCACGTCGCGCGCGTCGCGCGCACGTGCGGTGTGCCCGTCATCATGACGTCGCTGTCGGGCGACTGGGGGGTCGACGTCATCGTGGGCACCCGGCCACACCGGCTCGCCATCCAGTGCAAGCGGCAGTCACGTCCGGTGGGTGCGGGCGCCGTGCAGGAGGTGGTGGCCGGCGCCCCGATGCAGGACTGCACGCAGACGATGGTCGTCACCAACCACCAGTTCACCCCCGCCGCGCGGCGGCTCGCCGAGCGTCACGGGTGCGTGCTGGTGGGTGGCGACGACCTGCCGCGGCTGGCGTCGACCATCCGGTCCCTGACGGTCAGACCGCCGGGGTGAGGTCGGCGAGCACCGCGGCGACGGCGTCGACGGCGGCGTCGAGTTCGGCCCTCGTCACCGTCAGCGCCGGCCGGAACCGCACGCTGTCGGGCCCGCTGGCGAGCATGATGACGCGCGCGTCCCACAGTCGCCGGATCAGCTCGTCGCGCAGCGCTGCGGTCGGCATGCCGAAGGCGCACATCAGGCCCCGTCCACGGGGGGCGAGCACCAGCTCGGGATGGTCGGCGGCCAGCTCCGTGAGCCGGCGCAGCAGGTGTGCGCCGAGATCGGCGGCGCGCGCCAGCAGGTCGTCCTCCTCGATGACCTCGAGGATGCGGCGAGCGCGCACCATGTCGGCGAGGTTGCCACCCCAGGTCGAGTTGATCCGCGAGCTGACGGCGAACACGTTGTCGGCCACCTCGTCGACGCGGCCGCCTGCCATCACGCCGCACACCTGCGTCTTCTTGCCGAAGGCCACCACGTCGGGGGTCACGCCGAGCTGCTGGTAGGCCCAGGCGGTGCCGGTGATGCCGCAGCCGGTCTGCACCTCGTCGAAGATGAGCAGGGCGTCGAACTCGTCGCACAGTGCGCGCATGGCGGCGAAGAACTCGGGCCGCAGGTGCCGGTCGCCGCCCTCGCCCTGGATGGGCTCGGCGATGAAGCAGGCGACGTCGTGCGGGTTGGCCTCGAATGCCGCGCGCGCCTGGCGCAGGCTCTCGGCCTCCAGCGCGGCCATGTCGGCGCCCGGACGCACGTAGGGCGCGTCGATGCGGGGCCAGTCGAACTTGGGGAACCGGGCCACCTTGTTGGGGTCGGTGTTGGTCAGCGACATGGTGTAGCCGCTGCGGCCGTGGAACGCGCCGCGCAGGTGCAGCACCTTGGTGCCCAGTTCCGGGCTCAGCCCGAGGGATTCGTTGCGGCGGCTCTTCCAGTCGAACGCCACCTTGAGCGCGTTCTCCACCGCCAACGCGCCGCCGTCGACAAAGAACAGGTGCGGCAGCGCGGGATCACCGAGCACGCGCCGGAACGCGTCGACGAATCGGGCCATGGGCACGCTGTAGACGTCGGAGTTGCTGGGCTTGTTGAGTGCGGCGGCCGCCAGTTCGGCGCGGAACTGGGTGTCCTCGGCCAGCCGCGGGTGGTTCATCCCGAGCGCCGAGGACGCGAAGAACGTGAACATGTCGAGGTAGGCGTCGCCGGTGCGTGCGTCGACCAGATGCGATCCCCGGGAGTTCTCGACGTCGAGGACGAGGTCGAAACCGTCGGTCAGGATGCTGCGACGCAGCACGTCGTGCACGTCGTCGGGCGTTACGGCACGGGCAGGCAGGACAGCGGTCATGCCGCGATCCTAACGCAATATTTACGGCCTATCGACCCATCTGCCGTATCTTTTACGGCACGACGTCGCGTCCCTCGTAAAAAGTTTGTAGGATGATCGTGCTTCGGGTGCGGACGTTGGCCGCGGTACGGATCTGCTGGAGCAGGTCCTCCAGGGCACGTGCAGTCGGGACGCGAACCAGCAGCACGTAGCTCTCCTCGCCCGCCACGGAGTGGCACGACTCGATCGCCTCGAGGTGTTCGAGTCGCGCCGGCGCATCGTCGGGTTGGCTCGGATCGAGAGGTGAGATGGCAACGAAGGCCGACAGCATGTTGCCGACCGCTTCGGGATCGATCCTCGCCCGGTATCCCGTGACCACGCCGCGGGCCTCCAGCCTGCGCACCCGCGACTGCACTGCCGACACCGACAGCCCCGCACCGGCGGCCAACTGCGCCAACGTGGCCCGCCCGTCGGCCACCAGCGCTCGCACCAGCAGGCGGTCGATGTCGTCGAGATCGTCGGCGGCCGTCATGGCCGCAGACATTAGTGCCTGAGCGTCCCCGAAACCCCGTTCCCCAGCAGCACGTCCCCCAGAAAGCGGCACGATGACCACCATGCACGACGACATTCGCTCCACCGCGCAGTCCGACGCGGCCCTCCCGACCGCCGACGCGCTGCGCGACCGGGCCCGCACGGCGCTGCACGCGATCGGCGCCGACGTCCCGCTCGGCGAGCCCGGTGCAGACGGTCTGCCCGCGAGCACGCCGATCACGGGCGACGTGCTGTTCTCCGTCGCCGAGGCGGACGCCGACGACGTCGACGCCGCCGTCGCGGCCGCGGCCGAGGCGTTCCGGGCCTGGCGCGTCACCCCCGCACCGGTGCGCGGCGCGCTGGTCGCCCGCCTGGGTGAGCTGCTGGTGGAGCACAAGGCCGAGCTGGCGACCCTGGTGAGCATCGAAGCGGGCAAGATCACCTCCGAGGCCCTCGGCGAGGTGCAGGAGATGATCGACGTCTGCCAGTTCGCGGTGGGGCTGTCGCGCCAGCTGTACGGCAAGACGATCGCCTCCGAGCGTCCCGGCCACCGGCTAATGGAGACGTGGCATCCCGTCGGCGTCGTCGGTGTCATCACGGCATTCAACTTCCCGGTCGCCGTGTGGTCGTGGAACACGGCCATCGCGTTGGTCTGCGGGGACACCGTCGTGTGGAAGCCATCCGAACTGACCCCCTTGACCGCCATCGCCTGCCAGGCGCTGATCGCGCGCGCGGCCGCCGACTGCGGTGCGCCCGCCGACGTCAGCCGCCTCGTCCTGGGCGGGCGCGGCATCGGCGAGCAACTGGTCGACGATCCCCGGGTGGCGCTGCTCAGCGCCACCGGCTCGGTGCGGATGGGCCGCGAGATCGGCCCGCGCGTAGCGGCCCGCTTCGGCAAGGTGCTGCTGGAGTTGGGTGGCAACAACGCCGCCATCGTCACGCCGTCGGCCGATCTCGACCTGGCCGTGCGCGGCATCGTGTTCTCCGCCGCAGGCACGGCCGGGCAGCGCTGCACGACGCTGCGCCGCGTGATCGCCCACCGGTCGGTGGTCGACACGCTCGTCGAGCGCATCACCAAGGCCTACGAGAGCCTGCCCGTCGGCGATCCGGCCGCCGACGGCACCCTGGTCGGTCCGCTGATCCACGAGCGCGCCCACCGCGACATGGTCGACGCGCTGGAGCGCGCCGCCGCCGACGGCGGCGAGGTGGTCGGCGGCCAACGCTGCGCCGTCGGCGGTGACCGGGGCGAGGGCGCCTTCTACGTGCGGCCCGCCGTGGTGCGCATGCCCGGCCAGACCGCCGTGGTCCACGACGAGACGTTCGCACCCATCCTCTACGTGCTCACCTACGACGATCTCGAGGACGCGATCGAGATGAACAACGCGGTGCCACAAGGCCTGTCGTCGGCGATCTTCACGACCGACGTCCGCGAGGCCGAGCGGTTCATGGCGGCCGACGGCTCCGACTGCGGCATCGCGAACGTCAACATCGGCACCTCGGGCGCGGAGATCGGCGGCGCCTTCGGCGGGGAGAAGCAGACCGGCGGCGGGCGGGAGTCGGGCTCCGATTCGTGGAAGGCGTACATGCGTCGCGCCACGAACACCGTCAACTACTCCTCCGAGCTGCCGTTGGCTCAGGGCGTGCGCTTCGGCTGAGCCGACGATTCGTAAGATGTCGGCGTGAGCGAGCAGGTCGAGCAGAGGGAATTCCAGGCCGAGGCCCGTCAGCTGTTGCAGTTGATGGTGCACTCCATCTACTCCAACAAGGATTCGTTCCTTCGTGAGTTGATCTCGAACGCGTCCGACGCGTTGGACAAGTTGCGGCTCGAGGCGTTCCGCGACAAGGACCTCGACGTCGACACCTCGGATCTGCACGTGCAACTCGAGGTCGGCTCCAGCGGTGAGGGCCCCGATGCGGTGCGCACGCTGACGGTGCGCGACAACGGCATCGGCATGACCCGCGACGAGGTGGTCGACCTGATCGGCACGCTCGCCAGGTCCGGCACCGGCGAGCTGCGTCGCAAGCTCAGCGAGGCCAAGCAGCAGGGCGAGGCCGACGACCTCATCGGCCAGTTCGGCATCGGGTTCTACTCGACGTTCATGGTGGCCGACACGGTGACGCTGGTGACGCGGAAGGCCGGCGAGTCGACGGGCACGCGGTGGGAGTCCACCGGCGACGGCACCTACACCATCGGCAGCGTCGCCGACGCGCCGCAGGGCACGTCGGTGACGCTGCACCTCAAGCCGGCCGACGCCGACGACGCGCTGGGCGACTACACGTCGCCGTGGAAGCTGCGCGAGCTGGTGAAGAAGTACTCCGACTTCATCTCCTGGCCCATCCGCATGGACGTGGAGAAGCCGGTGCCGCCCGCCGAGAAGAGCGGCGAGAACGGGGACGAGGATGGGGAGCCGACCGTCACGGTGGAGACCGAGACGCTGAACTCCCGGACCGCGCTGTGGGCCAAGCCCAAGAGCGAGGTGTCCGCGGAGGAGTACTCGCAGTTCTACAAGCACGTCGCCCACGCCTGGGACGAGCCCCTCGAGGTCATCGCCATGAAGGCCGAGGGCACGTTCGAATACCAGGCGCTGCTGTTCATTCCGTCGCAGGCACCGTTCGACCTGTTCAACCGCGACAGCCGCGTCGGCGTGCAGCTGTACGTCAAGCGCGTGTTCATCATGGGCGACTGCGACGAGCTGATGCCGGAGTACCTGCGGTTCGTCAAGGGCGTCGTCGACGCACAGGACATGTCGCTCAACGTGTCTCGCGAGATCCTGCAGCAGGACCGCCAGATCAAGGTGATCCGCCGCAGCCTCACCAAGAAGGTGCTGGCGGCGATCTCCGATCTGCAGACCAACCGGCCGCAGGACTACACCACGTTCTGGACGCAGTTCGGCCGGGTCCTCAAGGAGGGCCTGCTCTCCGACACCGACAACCGCGAGACGCTGCTGCGGGTGTCGTCGTTCGCGTCGACTGCCGGCGACGAGCCGACGACGCTGGCCGATTACGTCGGCCGGATGAAGGACGGGCAGGAGCAGATCTACTACGCGACCGGCGAGTCGCGGCAGCTGCTGGAGCGCTCCCCGCATCTGGAGGCGTTCAAGGCCAAGGGTTTCGAGGTGCTGCTGCTCACCGACCCCGTCGACGAGGTGTGGGTGGAGCAGGTCGGTGAGTTCGACTCCCACGCACTGCAGTCGGTCGCCAAGGGCGAGGTGGATCTCGGCTCGGCCGACGAGCAGGCCGACGACGCCCAGCGCGAGGAGTTCGCGGCGCTGCTGTCCTGGTTGCAGGAGACGCTCGACGAGCACGTCAAGGAGGTGCGCCTGTCGACGCGACTGACGTCGTCGCCCGCGTGCCTCATCACCGACACCTTCGGCATCACACCGCAGCTGGCGCGCATGTACCGCGCGTCGGGCCAGGACGTCCCCGTCGGCAAGCGCACGCTGGAGATCAACCCCGACCATCCCCTGGTCACCGGGCTGCGCCGGGCACTGGCCGAGTCACCGGAGTCTGCCGAGCTGCCCGAGACCGCCGAGCTGCTCTACGGTGCCGCGCTGCTGGCCGAGGGGGGCGCGCTCGACGACCCGGCGCGGTTCGCCACGCTGCTCGCCGACCGGCTGGCCAAGACGGTCTAGGGCGGCCACCCGTCATGGAACTCACCGACCGCGTCGTCGTGGTCACGGGTGCCGCGTCCGGGATCGGGCGGGCCCTGGCGACCGCATTCGCCGCGGCGGGGGCGGCGGTGGTCGTCGGTGACCTGACGCAGGCCGGCGTCGACGCAACGGCGGCACGGATCGTGGCCGCAGGCGGTCGGGCCACGGGCATCGCGGCCGACGCCGCGTCGACGGAGGGCATCGCGGCCATGGTGGCGGCGGCGACCGAGCGGTTCGGGCCCGTCGACGTCTACGTGGCCAACGCCGGCATCATCGGGCCACCGGGCCTGGGCGACGACGAGGCCGACTGGGACGCGGTGATCGACGTCAACGTCCGGGCCCACGTGCGCGCGGCCAAGGCGGTGATTCCCGACTGGGTGCGCCGGGGCAGCGGGCACTTCGTGACGGTCGCCTCGGCGGCCGGGCTGCTGACGCAGCTGGGCGCGGCGGGTTACGCGGTGACCAAGCATGCCGCGGTCGGCTTCGCGGAGTGGCTGGCGATCACCTACGGCGGCCAAGGCGTCGGGGTGTCGTGCGTGTGCCCGATGGGCGTGGCCACCCCGCTGCTCGACGGCATCACCGATTCGTCGGACGCCACGGCGCGGCTGGCAGCGGCGGCGGTGCGCAACGCCGGTGACGTGCTGAGCCCGGACCAGGTGGCCGCGGCCACGGTTCAGGCCGTCCGGTCGGGCACCTTCCTGGTGTTGCCGCACCCGGCGGTGCTGGACATGTATCGGCAGAAGGGTGCCGACTACGAGCGGTGGCTCACCGGCATGCGGCGGTACCAGTCGGGTCTGGCCTGAGACCCGCGGGTCAGCACAGCCCGGCCGCGCGCTCCTCGTCGATGATCCTCGACACCGGCTGGCCCAGGTGGGCGGCGAAGTCGTCGGTGGCCCGCATGGCCCAGGCGCCGTCCTCGTAGACGAGGTAGCGGTAGCGCTCGACGCCGTGTGAGGTCATCGCCACGACGGCCTGACCGTCGGGCTGCAGCCGCACCCCGGTGACCGCGACGCGTGGCCCGGGCTTCTTGCACGTCTGGTAGAAGGTCACGAAGTCGGCCTTGGAGATGCCGTCGCGGACGTCGCGGGCCATGTGGTCCCACACGCCGGCGAAGTCGCCGTCGCCGAAGCGGTCCAGGGTGGCCTGGGCGGCGACGGTGGCCGCGCCGAGCGTCACGTCGGCACCGCCAGGCGCCGCCACCGGGTAGGCCGCGGGGGTGCGCAGGACCGACGAGGCGACGGCCCCCTGGGAGACGCCGCACGCCGCACACGCCGCCACCGCGATCGACGCCGTCAGCAGACCGGCACGCACACCCATGGCGGGCAGAGTAGCCGCGATCGGTCGGCGCCGCCGGGAAAGCGGTCGATGAGCGCGATGACCCTCGTCGATCTCGGACGGTGACACCACGGTTGCCCCACCTGGTGCGCGCCGCCCACGGTGGGCGCCGTCAGGTGGGCCGGGGACCTAGCGGTGATCCGGGCGCGCTGGGGGGCCGACGCGTTCCCCCCGTTCGCGGCGGCGCCGGCGCGACACTGGCGGCCTGCGAGCACGCACACGGGAAGGCGCAAGACATGACCACAGCCGACGACGTCGCCGTCCATCACGGTCGCGCCTGGGTCGGACCGGACCAGACGGTTCGCATCGGTTACACGGTGGCGTCTCCACCGGAACCGACGAAGACCGTCGTACTCCTGCACGGCGCCCCCCAAACCCGGTACGAGTGGCGCAAGGTCATGGTGCCGCTGGCCGCTGCCGGCTACCGGGTGATCATGCCCGACCATCGCGGCGCGGGTGCGTCCGACAAACCGCGAGACGGATACGACAAGTGGACCATGGCCGGTGACGTCCACGGTCTGGTGCGCGACACCCTGGGCGTGGCCGAGCCCTTCTCACTCGTCGGCCACGATGTCGGGTCCATGCTGGCCCTGAGTTTCGCGCTGCGCTACCGCGAGGACGTCACGAGCCTCACCCTGATGGAGGCTCCGCTGCCGGGGACTGCCTACTACGAATGGCGCGTGGCTCAGAAGTCGGCCTGGCAGTTCTCCTTTCACGCCAACCCGGACGTCGCCGTGTACCTCGTGCACGGACGTGAACGGTGGTACGTCAACCGATTCTTCGACGAGCTGACCCATCAACCGGATGCCATCTCCGACGACGACCTCGACGTCTACACCCGCGCGTACGAAGCCCCGGGAGCCATCCGCGCGATGTGTGAGACCTACCGGGAACTCGACCGCGACGCCGACGACAATCGCACCGCGCTTCGACGACACGGCAAGCTCACCGTCCCGGTGCTGGCGTCGGGGGGCGCATGCAATCCTCTCGCCCGACACTTCCGGGCGATGTGCGAAGAGGTCGCCCATACGGTGACGGATCAGCTCGTCCCGGACTGCGGCCACTGGGTGCCCGAGGAGCAGCCGGAGTACTTCACCAGGATGTTCCGCGAATTCGATGCGTCCGCTCGGGGCGAGACCACGCAGCTCGTCGGCGGTTCGGTCGGCCACCAGGTCGAGGGGGTGCAGCACTCCCCCTCACGCCCTCCGCAGGGCACTTAGCGTGGTCGCGGTGGCGCCGGTCGACCCGGGCCCGAATGGGTTTTACAACATGGTCAAGTGGAGGTAGACGCAATGGAGAAGGCGAACCCGCAGACGATCGGCATCGCCGGTAAGACGGTGCCACGCCTGGGTTTCGGTTCGATGAGGTTCACGGGCCGCGGGATCTGGGGCGAACCCGAGGATAGGGACGAGTGCATCGCGGTGGCTCGTCGCGCGGTCGACCTTGGCGTTCGGTTCATCGACACCGCCGACTCCTATGGCCCGCACGTCGCCGAAGAGATCGTGCGCGAGGCGCTGCATCCGTACCCCGATGACGTCGTCATCGCGACGAAGGCGGGCCTGACCCGGAACGGTCCCGATGTCATCGACACCGAGTCCGGGCCGAAGCGCCTCGGCCCGGCGGCCTGGCCGCCGGTCGGACGACCCGAATACCTGCGGCAACAGGTGTTGATGAGCATGCGCCGGCTGAGGGTCGAGCAGATCGATCTGCTGCAGTTGCACCGCGTGGATCCCAAAGTGCCGCTGTCGGAACAGATCGGTGAACTCAAGGCACTGCAGGACGAGGGCAAGATCCGCGAGATCGGCATGTCGCAATGCACGGTGGAGCAGCTCGACGAGGCACGACAGATCGCCGACATCGTCAGCGTCCAAAGCCGGTTCAACGTGATGGACCGCAGTGCCGACGACATCCTGAAGGTGTGCGAACGCGATGGGCTCGCCTTCATTCCGTGGGCGCCGGTGGCGCAGGGCGGGTTGGCAGAGGCCCACCAGGCGCTCGCCGACGTCGCCCGCGCGCACGGGTGCACCGTGGGGCAGGTGGCGATCGCGTGGTTGTTGCACCTCTCCCCGGCGATGCTGCCCATCCCCGGCACCTCGCGCCGCACCCATCTCGAAGAGAACGTGGCCGCCGCCGACGTGCGGTTGACACCGGAACAGATCGACCAGCTCACCGCGGCTGCCGGTTGATCACCCCGCGGCGGCACACGGGGTGGCGAACTCCGTTTGCCGCCAACAACTCTCGGCTACGGCGACGCAGCCGCCGCCGTCAGCGACCGAAGCAGCGCAACGGCGTCGGGAGACGACCCGTTCTCCAGCGGACAGTAGACGAACAGCCGCTGGTCGGGCGCATCCGCCACCTCGAGCGCCTCGAAGTGCAGGTGTAGCTCGCCGACTCGCGGATGATGGAACACCTTGTCCTCGCTGGTGCGCGGACGGACGTGATGGGTCGCCCACAGTTCGGCGAACACGGAACTGCGGGCGGAGATCTCGTCGACCACCGCGGCGACGCGGTCGTCGTTCGGGAACCGGGTGAGGCCTGCACGGAGGTTGCCGACGACCTGAGTGGCCACCTGATGCCACTCCGTGTAGAAGTCTTCGGCGGCAGGGTCCAGGAACACCATGCGGGCGAGGTTGTCGGTCGCGCTGAAGCCGCTGTACATGGCTTCGGCCATCGCGTTGATCTTGAGGATGTCGAGTCCGATGTCGACGACGATCGCCGGGACGCGCAAGCCGGAATCGAGCAGGAGCGCGACCCCCGGCGAGACCGTGGTCGATTGAACCGGCATCGCGAGGGGAACGGGATGGACCAGCGAGACGAGGTAGGCGGTCGCGTGCGCGTCGAGCCGCAGCGCGCGGGCGAGCGCCCGAAGCACCTGTAGCGACGGCCGGTGCTCCCGGCCCTGTTCGAGCCGTCGGTAGTAGTCGGTGCTCAATCCGGCGAGGAGAGCCAGCTCTTCTCGACGAAGGCCCCGCACCCGCCGGCCGTCACCGGGCACAAGGCCGACGTCCTGCGGCGTCACCGCCTCACGCCTCGCTCGCAGGAACGAACCGAGTTCCGCGGGTCCATCTGCCATGACCCATCCCTAACGGACTTCCCCGCGGCTGGCAAGGGTGCGTCTGCTCACGGCCGGCCCACATTCGCGCTCCCTCCAGGCTGAGGAGCCGATGCGGCCCGGGGGCGCATGATTCACGACACGGACTGCGAGCCCATGCGGCAGGGGTCAAGAGAGCGGGCGTCGCGGCCGCGAATCGTCCGCGGTGCGCCCGCGATCCACGGGACGCATCGGGCGGGTTCCGCAGTTTCACCTTTGGCGTCCTGCCCCCTCTGCCGGGCGAAGACGCAGCGCTTCCAGCGACCATGCAGTTCACCTCTAGCTCTGATTGGTACTCACGGCCGCTCTGCCCTAGCTTGCGACATAGATCGGCAACGGCCGCTGTGTCGTCTCTTTCCCCCGCAGATATCGACGGGCGAGGCGTTGCTGCTCAAGCGATTCCCAGGCCAACGCCAGGGCTTCGAGCCAACGTGCGATACCCAGGGCGGCAGCCACACCCCCCGGCGCGTTCCGATCGTACGGCGGATCTTCGAGATCGATCAGCGGCGGCAGCCAAGGCCACTTCGGTGCGATCAGCTTCGTCCTCGAGTTCGACAATGCTCGATCAAAGGTTGCTTGTAGCTCTGAGATCTCGGCTGCGACAGCGTCTATCACGAGCGCAAGGTGGATCATTCCGGCATGGCTTCCGGCGTCGGCCTTGGCGCATGCCTTCACTCCCGTCGACGTTGCGACTAGGTATCGCCCCTGCGTCAGGCTTCGCAGTGCGACGCGGGCGTTCGAGTCGATCACCCAACCCCCGGACATGCGAGTCAGCCCAGCATCCGCGCTCATGTCGACCTGCCACACGATGACGCTGCCGTCAGCGGCGTCGACCACCGCGGCCGACTGATAGACCGCGGTCATGAGGGCTGTAGCTTCGGTGCGCAGTCAGGACACGCGGTCGGTCTACGACCCCGCATTCTTGGCCGCTGCCACTCAGACCCGCATTCGGCACACACAAGCAGCACTACCGCCGTCGCAACCTTGGCGCTCGGAATCCGTTCCGCTGCATTCGTGGTGCGTTGCAGAAGATCATCTCGCGAGCAGTCCAGGCAGATCGACCCAACGGCCTGACGGGGAGCCATCCATGAACCTCCGCATTTGACGCACACCAGCGCTACTCCACCCAAGGCCGTACGGGCCGAGGGCACAGCGGTTCCATCGTTGAGTGCAGCGAAGAAATCGGAGAAGGAACAGATTGGAATGCCGACCTGTCTAGCCCTGAGAGCCTTTGTCGATCGCGATTCCCCGTCGGCGGCGACAACGATGTCGGGTCCCTTTTTCGTCACCGACTTTGCGACGATCAAGCCATACTTCTGCGCCATCTGTTCCTGCATCGCTCGGCTGACATTCTCACCGTCTAATCGGCCCTGACCGGTGAAGCACACTGTCATGCCCGGCTTCAGTTCGAGGTGGCCAGCGACGGCGCGGTAGTGATCGATCCTGCTCATCACTGGCTTCGTGTCGACCTGCAGGAGTGCTGCCGCCCGACAGAGTTGTTCGTGCTCGTCGTCGGTGACGACGCCGTCCTCGAGTGCGGCGTCGACGAGTCCGTTCACGAACTCGCGGTGGGCACGCGCCACCGCACGCTCGTCAAGGCCGAGATCGGCGGCGAGTGCGCTCAGCGCCTCCCTCTCGTCGGGTGTCAGCTTCAGATCGGCCATCGCGCCGTCCAACAATTGGACGTAGGGGGCGACGTCGATGCTCGTATGCATTCCACGGGCCAGGTCGGCCAAGTACGGTGCAGGCGGAAGCACCTCGACGCGCCCTTCTCGGGCATGCACGCGCAACGGCGTGACGTGCAGCGGTGCGGCAGTCGCCGGCGAGCATCGGTCGACATATTGATTGCGGGTTGCGAACAGAAGTCGTGCGGTGGCTCGCGCATCGGCAATGGCGCGGTGCGCGTCGTCGAGCACGATCCCGTGTTCCTCGCACGCTTGACCGAGCTTGCATCCGGTGACTCGAAGAGTGTCGAGCCCCGTCCCCCATTCGATGTCGATTCCGGCGTCCAGCAACTCGGTGCCGATCATCCGCATGTCGAATCGGACGTTATGGCCGGCGATTACGGCTCCGTTCAGCCGCGCTGCGATGTGATGTGCGACCTCGGCAAACGTTGGTGCTGGACGCACCATGCTCGCTTCGATGCCGTGAATCCATGTGGGCCCGACGTCCCGCAGTGGCTGGACGAGGGTCTCGAACTCATCGAGAACGCGACCGTCGCAGTCCAACGTCAGGATCGCAATTTCGACGATCCGGTCGCTGTTGTACACACCGGTTGTCTCGACGTCGATGACCGCGATCCGGCCGTTACGACCGATCAGATGCTCGATACCCGGCGGAGACGGGTTCGCCGGCCGACCCGTGGTCGCCGCACCATGGGTAGTCGTCGCCGTGCGCCCCGTCCACTGTCGACCGTCCCACCATCGCAAATCCGCCTGACTCCACGGATCGTCGTACCAACCAGCAGCTATCCCCATGGGCCCCCCTACCCTTGCCTCGATGCCGAGGTTTGCTCAACGTACCGGGACTCGCAGAAACGCAAGTCGAAACATGGAGATTGGGGACGGGCGTGGCGACGTTCGCGCGGCTCGTACTGGCCACCACGCCAGAGACCCATTGACATCGAGCTGAGAAGCCGCGGGGGTGAAGGCGATGGCCGAAACCAGGTTCTGGGACTCGGTATACGACGGGCGCAATGCGAGGGAACGGCGGCTCCGACCATCGATGGAAGATCACGGCGGGGCGGCCCCGTCTGAGTTCGTCTCGGAGAAAACACCAACGACAGGCGGAGATGGGCACTACGCGGCCGTATCGGACTCACTTCTACCGCACGACCGTCGAATTCGACTGCCGCACGGGAGAAGTCTGCAAGCCGCTATACCGGCCAGATCATCGTCACAGTCCGCGCGACGTTCGGCCTCGCCGACGCCGCAGGGCCCACCGCGACCTACAGGCCAGCCGCACGCATGAATCGGCCCTTCCCGGGGCAGAGCCGGGCGGGGCAACACCTGCCCGGCGATGGCCCCGGGAGGCCGCCCCGCTGGTCACCGGGGACACCCACCCTAGGATGACCCGCATGGCCGAACCAGCGCGCCGGCGGCTGTCCCCCGACGACCGCCGCAACGAGTTGCTCGCGCTCGGTGCCGAGGTCTTCGGGCAGCGCCCCTACGACGAGGTGCGCATCGACGAGATCGCCGAGCGGGCCGGCGTCTCGCGCGCGCTGATGTACCACTACTTCCCGGACAAGAAGGCGTTCTTCGCAGCCGTCGTGCGGGCCGAGGCCGAGCGCCTGTTCGAGGCCACCAACACCCCACCCCAGCCGGGTCAGAGCCTGTTCGACCAACTGCGCACCGGTGTGCTGGCCTACGTGCGCTACGACGAGGCGCATCCGCACGGCGCGTGGGCCGCCTACATGGGGATGGTCCGCACCGATCCGGTGCTGCGCGGCATCGACGACATCGACAACGACCGCCAGGCCGACCGCATCGCCACCCGCATCTCCGAGGCCGTCGGTCCCGGGCTCGACGCCACGTTGGAGCGCGACCTGCGGGTCATCGTCTACGGCTGGCTGGCGTTCACCTTCGAGCTGTGCCGGCAGCGGGTGTTGGACCCGTCGCTGGACCCGGGGCGACTCGCCGACTCCTGCGCCCACGCGCTGCTCGACGCCATCGCCCGCGTGCCCGGCATCCCGGACGCGCTGGCCGCCGCGGTGTCCCCGGACCACCGCTGACCCGGGCGGCGGCCGGGATGACCAGTTCGACTGGTTCGTCGGGGGTGCCGGGCACCGTGGATTCGTTGGGGGTGCCGGGCACCATGGATTTGTCGGGGGTGCCGGGCACCATGGATTTGTCGGGGGTGCCGGGCACCATGGATTTGTCGGGGGTGCCGGGCACCATGGACCGATGACCTCCGCACCATCTCCCATGGCGCCGTTCAGCGCCGTCACCCGGGAATGGTTCACGGGCACGTTCGCCGAGCCCACGGCCGCCCAGGCCCAGGCCTGGCAGGCCATCGCCAAGGGTGACGACACGCTGGTCATCGCGCCCACCGGATCCGGCAAGACGCTGGCGGCGTTCCTGTGGGCCATCGACCGGCTGGCCACCGAACCGCCGCGTGAGCAGGCACCCCGGCCCGGCACCCGCGTGCTCTACGTGTCACCGCTGAAGGCGCTGGCCGTCGACGTCGAGCGCAACCTGTCGACCCCGCTGATCGGCATCACCCGGGTGGCCGAGCGGCTCGGCACCCCCGTCCCGGCCATCAGTGTCGGCGTCCGCTCGGGCGACACCACGCCCGCCCGCAGGCGCGAACTCGTCAGCAAGCCGCCGGACATCCTCATCACCACCCCCGAGTCGCTGTTCCTCATGTTGACCTCGGCGGCCCGCGAGTCGCTGACCGACGTCACCACCGTGATCGTCGACGAGGTGCACGCCGTCGCGGGCACCAAGCGCGGCGCACATCTGGCCCTGTCGCTGGAACGGCTCGACCAGTTGCTCGGCACGCCGGCGCAGCGCATCGGGTTGTCGGCCACGGTGCGCCCGCCGGAAGAGGTCGCCCGGTTCCTGTCGGGGGCTTCGCCCACCACGATCGTCGCCCCGCCCGCGGGCAAGACGTGGGACCTCGCGGTCCAGGTGCCGGTGCCCGACATGGCCAACCTGGAGAACAACACCATCTGGCCCGACGTCGAGGAACGCATCGTCGACCTCATCGAGTCGCACCGCAGCTCGATCGTCTTCGCGAACTCCCGGCGGCTCGCGGAGCGGCTGACGTCGCGGCTCAACGAGATCCACGCCGAGCGCCTGGGCCTCGAGGCGCCCGAAGGCCACAACCCGCAGGTGGGCGGCGGCGCACCGGCCCACGTCATGGGCAGCGGTCAAGCGTCGGGAGCCGCACCCCTGCTGGCCAAGGCGCATCACGGCTCGGTCAGCAAGGAGCAGCGCGCCATCGTCGAGGAGGACCTCAAGAGCGGTCGCCTGCGCGCCGTGGTCGCGACCTCGAGCCTCGAACTCGGCATCGACATGGGTTCGGTCGACCTGGTGATCCAGGTGGAGGCGCCGCCGTCGGTGGCCAGCGGTTTGCAGCGCGTCGGGCGTGCCGGACACCAGGTGGGCGAGGTGTCGCGGGGCGTGCTGTTCCCCAAGCATCGCACCGACCTGATCGACTGCGCCGTCACCGTGCAGCGCATGCTCACCGGCGAGATCGAGACCTTGCGCGTGCCCGCCAACCCTCTCGACGTGCTGGCCCAGCACACCGTCGCCGCCGCGGCGCTCGAACCCGTCGACGCCGACCGCTGGTTCGAGGTCGTGCGCCGCTCGGCCCCCTTCGCCACGTTGCCGCGCAGCGCCTTCGAGGCCACGCTGGACCTGCTCAGCGGCAAGTATCCGTCCACCGAGTTCGCCGAATTGCGCCCCCGCCTGGTCTACGACCGTGACGACGGCACCCTCACCGCCCGCCCCGGGGCGCAGCGGCTGGCCGTCACCTCCGGCGGCGCCATTCCCGACCGCGGGTTGTTCGCCGTGTTCCTCGCCACCAACGCCGACACCGAGAAGCCCTCCCGCGTCGGGGAACTCGACGAGGAGATGGTGTACGAGTCCCGGCCGGGCGACGTCATCTCGCTCGGCGCCACCAGCTGGCGGATCACCGAGATCACCCACGATCGCGTCCTGGTGATCCCGGCGCCCGGCGAACCGGCCCGCCTGCCGTTCTGGCGCGGTGACGGCGTGGGACGCCCCGCCGAACTCGGCGCGGCCATCGGCGAATTCACCGGCCAGCTCGCGGTACTGCCGCGCGAGAAGTTCGACGAGCGCTGCGCGACGATGGGCTTCAACGACTTCGCCACCGACAACCTGCATCAGCTGCTCACCGAGCAGCGCGAGGCCACCGGGACGGTGCCCACCGACACCACGTTCCTGGTGGAGCGCTTCCGCGACGAACTCGGAGACTGGCGCGTCATCCTGCACTCCCCCTACGGCTTGCGCGTGCACGGTCCGCTCGCGCTGGCGGTGGGTCGGCGGCTGCGGGAGCGCTACGGCATCGACGAGAAGCCCACCGCCTCCGACGACGGCATCATCGTGCGCCTGCCCGACACCGACGACGTGGCACCGGGCGCCGAGTTGTTCGTGTTCGACGCCGACGAGATCGAGCCGCTCGTCACCGCCGAGGTCGGCGGCTCGGCACTGTTCGCCTCGCGGTTCCGGGAGTGCGCGGCCCGCGCGCTGCTGCTGCCCCGCAAGCACCCCGGCAAACGCTCCCCGCTGTGGCACCAACGCCAGCGCGCCGCACAGCTCCTCGACGTCGCCCGCAAGTACCCCGACTTCCCCATCGTGCTCGAGACCGTGCGCGAGTGTCTGCAGGACGTCTACGACGTGCCCACGCTCGTCGAGCTGATGACGCGCATCGCCAATCGGCGCGTCCGCGTGCTGGAGGTCGAGACCGCGACGCCGTCACCGTTCGCGGCCTCGCTGCTGTTCGGCTACGTCGGCGCGTTCATGTACGAGGGCGACAGCCCGCTCGCCGAGCGGCGCGCCGCGGCGCTGTCGCTGGACACCGTGCTGCTCTCGGAGCTGCTGGGCCGCGTGGAACTGCGCGACCTGCTGGATCCGCGCGTCATCGAGTCGACCGTCGCCCAGTTGCAGCACCTGGCTCCGGACCGGGCGGCGCGCGACGCCGAGGGGGTCGCCGACCTGCTGCGACTGCTCGGCCCACTCACGGAAGCCGAAGTGGCGCAACGGTGTACGGCCGACGATGTGGGCGGCTGGCTGGAGGGCCTGCGCACGGCCCGCCGGGCGTGGCAGGTGTCGTTCGCCGGCGAGACGTGGTGGGTCGCCATCGAGGACATGGGTCTACTGCGCGACGGCGTCGGCATCGCCGTGCCCGTGGGCGTGCCCGCGACCTTCACCGAGACCGTCCGCGACCCGCTCGGCGAACTCGTCGGCCGTTACGCGCGCACCCGCGGCCCCTTCACCACCGCCGACGCGGCGACGCGTTTCGGGTTGGGACTGCGGGTCACCGCCGACGTGCTGGGCCGCATGGCCGTCGACGGCAAGCTGGTGCGGGGCGAGTTCACCGACCTGCCCGGCGGCGGCGAACAGTGGTGTGACGCCGACGTACTCAAGATCCTGCGGCGCCGCTCGCTGGCGGCGCTGCGCGCCCAGGTCGAGCCCGTCAGCACCGCGGCGTTCGCGCGGTTCCTGCCTGCGTGGCAGCACGTCGGCTCCACCCGCAACTCCGGGATCGACGGGCTCGCCACGGTGATCGACCAGTTGTCGGGCGTCGCGATGCCGGCGTCGGCCGTCGAACCCCTGGTGTTCGCCCAACGCGTGCGCGACTACCAGCCGGCGATGCTCGACGAGCTGCTGGCCTCCGGCGAGGTCACCTGGTCGGGTGCGGGGCCCATCGCCGGGTCGGACGGGTGGATCGCCTTCCACGCGGCCGACGCCGCGCCGCTGACGCTGGCCGCGCCCGCCGAGATCGAGTTCACCGACACCCACCGCGAGATCATGGACACCCTGTCGGGGGGCGGGGCGTACTTCTTCCGGCAGCTCAGTGCGGCGGGCACCGACGAGAGCGTGAAACAGGCACTGTGGGAACTGATCTGGGCAGGGTGGGTCACCGGCGACACGTTCGCGCCGGTGCGCGCGATCCTGGGCGGGACCCGCAGTCGCGGCGGGGCGCACCGCCAGCGCAAGCGCCCGCCGCGCCTGTCGCGCTACAGCGTCGCCCACGCGCAGACGCGGCAGACCGATCCCACGGTCGCCGGGCGATGGTCGGCGCTACCTGCCGCAGAACCCGATTCGACCATCCGGAGCAGCTTCCAGGCCGAGCTGCTGCTCACCCGGTACGGCGTGTTGACGAAGGGCTCGGCCCAGGACGTCACCGGCGGGTTCGCCATGCTCTACAAGGTGCTCAGCGCGTTCGAGGAGGCTGGTCGCTGCCAGCGCGGCTACTTCGTCGAGTCCCTGGGTGGGGCGCAGTTCGCCGTGGCCTCCACGGTCGATCGGCTCCGCACCTACCTCGACGACGTCGACGCCGAGACGCGCCGATACCAGGCGGTGGTGCTGGCCGCCGCCGATCCCGCCAACCCGTACGGCGCGGCGCTGCCGTGGCCCGCGCAGGGCACCCATCGGCCCGGCCGCAAGGCGGGTGCCCTGGTGGTGCTGGTCGACGGCGAGTTGACGTGGTTCCTCGAGCGGGGCGGTCGCACGCTGCTGTCGTACTCCGACGACGCCGAGGCCCAGCGCGCGGCCGCGGTGGCGCTCGTCGACCTGGTGGGTGCGGGGCGGTTGCAGTTACTGCTGGTCGAGAAGGTCAACGGCGAGGCCGTGCTGAGCCCCACCCCCGAGCACGCGGCGGTGGCCGACGCGCTGGTGGCGGCGGGGTTCTCGCGGACGCCCCGCGGGTTGCGGCTGCGCTGACCAGCGGCCTCGGCCAGCCACTTGACCCTCACACCGCGTCAGGGACCACACTCGGCGGGGTGATGCGGGACAACGGCGGTGTGACGCAGGAGGTGCGGATGGACGAGCTGACGGTCGGCGAGGTCGCGCAGCGCTTCGGAATCACGGTGCGGACGCTGCACCATTACGACCACGTCGGGTTGCTGACGCCGAGCCGGCGCACGACGTCCGGGTACCGGGTGTACACGGACGCCGACCTGACGCGGCTGTCCCAGATCATCGTCTACCGCCGCCTCGAGCTGTCCCTCGACGAGATCGCCGAGCTGCTGACCGGCGGCGACGAGGTCAGCCACCTGCGCCGCCAGCGCGACCGTGTCGCAGCCCAACTCGACGAGCTGACCACGCTCGTCGAGGCCATCGATCAGGCATTGGAGAAGGCCATGACGAACACCCCGATGACTCACGACGACATGCGCGACCTGTTCGGCGACACCTTCGACGACTATCAGGCCGAGGCCGAGCAGCGGTGGGGCGAGACCCCGCAGTGGCAGGAGTCGCAACGCCGCACGAAGACGTACGGCAAGGCGGAGTGGCTCCAGCTCAAGGCCGAGGGCGAGGCGATCGAGAAGGCGCTGGCCGACGCGTTCCGTGCGGGGCTGCCCGCGGATTCGGACGCGGCGATGGATGCCGCGGAGCGTCACCGGCGTCACGTCGAGCGCTGGTTCTACGACTGCCCGCCGTCGTTTCACCGCTGCCTGGGCGATCAGTACGTCGGCGATCCGCGGTACGTCGCGACCTATGACGAATCCTTCGGGCTCCCCGGTCTTGCCACCTTCTGCCACGACGCCATCCACGCGAACGCCGACCGGGCCGCGCGCGGCTGAACCCCATGTTTCGTCAAATTTGACGAAACATCGCCCTCGGCCGCCCATACTGCCCGCATGGTCTCGCTCGCCGTCCACCTGGCCCTCGGCATGGCCGTCGTCGCCTGGATCGTCCGGGCCAACCCGCAGATCTTCCGGCGGCCCGCGGCGGGTCCGCCGGCGTCCGCGATGGAGGTTGCGCTCTACGTCGTGGGCGTCGCCTCGATCGCGCTGGGCTACTACTTCAACCACCGCTTCGTCGCCGAATACGCCGTCGCAGGCGGCAACCCGTTCTGGGGACCGGGCAGCTGGCAGCAGTTCATCGCCCTGGGATACGCCAATCCCGCGGCGGCGTCGGCGAGTCAGGACTACACCATCATCAACGTGATCCTGCTCCCGCTGTTCACGGTGTGGGACGGGTACCGACGCGGCATCCGGCGCCCATGGCTGTTCTTCGTCTCCAGCCTGTTCACCAGCTGCGCGTTCGCGTACGCGTTCTACTTCGCGGTCGTGGTGCGCCAGCACCGCCACCAGGATGCCGCGCTCGTCAGCGCCTGACGCACGTGCCTACAGTGCAGGCATGGGTCTGCACACCGCACTCACCGCGCTGCTGGGCATCGAGCACCCCGTGCTCAACGCACCGATGGGCGACGTCGCCGGGGGCGCGCTGGCCGCCGCGGTGGCCGAGGGCGGCGGACTCGGCCTGGTGGGCAGCGGAGACCTGGGCTGGCTTCGAAGCCAGGTCTCGCTGGCCCGCACCACGACCGAAAAGCGTTGGGGCGTAGGTTTGTTGAGCTGGTCAGCCGACCAGGCGACGGTGGACTGGGTGATCGCGCAGCGCCCGGCTGCCATCATGCTGTCCTTCGGCGACCCGACGCCGTTCGCCCCCGCGGTACGGGCGGCGGGCATCCCGCTGCTGGTGCAGGTGACCACGCTCGACGATGCCCGTCGTGCGCTCGACGTCGGCGCCGACGCGGTGGTCGTCCAAGGCGCCGAGGCAGGCGGCCACGGGGAGGGACGTGCCACGCTGCCGTTCGTGCCCGCCGTCGTCGACCTCGCCGGGGACGTTCCGGTGGTGGCTGCGGGCGGCATCGCCGACGGCAGGGGCTTGGCGGCCGCGCTGGTTCTCGGCGCCTCGGGCGCGATGTTGGGCACGCGGTTCGAGGCGACGCGCCAGGCGCTGGTCAGCGAGTACGAGGCCGCGGCCGTCGTCGCGGCCACGGCGGCGGGCACCACGCGTGACCGCGTTCTGGACGTGGTCAACGATTCCCCGTGGCCGCGGCGGTTCACCGCGCGCACGCTGCGCAACGCGTTCACCGACCGCTGGCACGACCACGAGGACGCGCTGCGCTTCGACGCCGCCGCCAAGGCGGAATACGCCGCAGGCGTCCAGCGCGGCGATCCCGACTACCTCCCGGTGTGGGCGGGCGAGGCGGTGGACCTGATCCACGATCTCGACGATGCCGGTCCGCTGGTGGGACGGCTGGTCGCGGACGCCGAACGCGCGCTGCGCGCCATCGACATCCGCTAGTCGCCCGAGTGCGGCGTCGGGCTCTGAGGCGACTCCCACTTCGACTCCAGCGTGCGCGTGACGATGGCCTGCGCGGGCAGCTCCAGGTCGAACGTCTCGCCGCCGTCGGTCTCGAGCGTCAGCAGGTAGTTCGGGTCACCCGCATCGACGTGCACCACCCGGTACGTGCCGGTGCGCTCTCCGTGGTCCAGCGTGACGACGTCGCCCGGCGCGACGTTCTCGACGTGATCGGCGTTGGTCTGCTCGGACATGTGCACTGCGGTATCCGCTGCGGCCGCGCGTCAAACGATCCGCGGGTGTGAGAGATAGAACTCGACGTGCGCGCGGGCCGCCGCCTCCCACGTCAGCGACTCGGCGAGCGCGCGCCCACCGGTCGCCGACACGTGGCCGGCGACGGCCTGCGCCAACCGTGCGCTGAACTGGGCGGGCGTGCGCGCGTACACCACGGTGGACCCGAACACCTCGCGCAGCACGGGCAGGTCGCGTGCGACCACCGGCCGGCCGGTAGCCAGTGCCTCCATGGCGGCGAGGCCGAAGCCCTCCTTCGTCGACGGGAACGCGAAGGCCGTCGACGCGGCCACCAGGCTGGGCAACTCAGCGTCGGCCACTGCGCCGAGGATGATCGGCGCCACCCCGAGTTCGGCGCACCGCGCATCGAACGCCGCGCGGTAGTCGCGATAGTCGAAGAGCGTCTCGCCACCGGCGATCACCAGTGCGACGTCGGGACACCGACGGCGCAGCAACGCGAACGACTCCACGAGGTCGAGGGTGCCCTTGCGCGGCTCGATGCCGCCGACGGCCAGGACGTAGCGACCCAGCTCCCGTTGCCAGCGAGCGCGGGCGGCGTGGGCGGCCGGCGTCGCCGCCGCCGCGTCGACGAAGCGCTGGGCGCACACACCGTTGGGGATGACGGTGGGGTGCAGCTGCCAGCGGGCCGACACCTCGGCCGCCACCGCCGCCGAGACGCAGATGCGGGCATAGGGGCGCACCACGGCCGACTCGTGGCACTCGGCCAGCACCGGCGTCGTGAACTCGTCGAGGTGGTGGATGGTGCGCACGCAGGCGCCGACGGCGTTGGCGCTGATGCAATCCTGGGCGTGCACCACGTCGAAGTCGGCGGACTCTTGGCGAAAGGCGCTGCCCAACAATTCGATCGACCGCACGATCCGCTGGGTGACGGTCTCGTCGCGATCCGGGAAGTCCACCAGCCGCACCCGCACGGTCTGGGCGACGTCGCGGAAGAAGCCGCGATCGCCGCGGCGGGCCAGCGACCATACCGTCACCTGGTGCCCGAGATCGGCCAGTGCCTCGGCCAGGTACAGCGTGTGCACCACGCCGCCGCGCGGTTTGGTCGAATAGGTGAGCAACGCGATGCGCACGTCTCACCCCCTGGGCCCATAGGCGTCGGTACGCCGTTCGGCGAGGTGGTTCAACACCTTTCGGGCCCGCGCGATCTCGGCGTCGACGTCGAGCGTGACCTTGGCCAGTCCCCCCTTCGACCCGGTGCCTGCCAGCACGTCGCCACCGGGTCCCACCACCTTGGCCTGTCCAAGGAAGCGCAGTGCCCCCATCACCCCGGTGAGGTTGGACGACACGACCACCACCTGATTCTCGGCCGCGCGAGCGCAGTCGTAGAGATCGAACAGCCGCGCCTGCCGGTCGGCGGGCAGCCGCGACGCCCGGTCGGTGACGCTGGCCGGCCAGGCGGACAGCGCCGCGATGATCTGGGCGTCGTCGAGCGCCAGCGCGCGGGCCGACTCGGGGAACGTCTTGTCGTAGTCGATCAGCATGCCGAGGCGACCGACGGGGGTGTCGAAGGCGCCGAATCCGTCCCCGGCGAGGTAGGCCAGTCCCTCGCCCGCGGGCTGATGCACCTTGCGATGCGTCCCCAGCACCCCGTCGCCGGAGACGCAGATCGCGGCGTTGTACCGGCCCCGCGGCGCCTCCTCGGCGTATCCGACGCACACCGTCATGGGGCCGGCGGCCGCGATGATCGCGGCGATCTCCGGACCGTCGGGATCGAGCGCAGGCGGCTGGTCACCCGGGTCCGGCGCGCGCAGGTCGCCGAGGTAGCCGCCCAGGCAGGCGTCCGGGAACACCAGCAGTTGCACGCCCTCGTGGCGGGCGGTCTCGATGATGCCCACCACCTTGGCCACGCCGCGGTCGACGTCGCGGCCGAAGTTCGCGGCGACGGCTCCCACCGACACGAGCGTCACGTCAGGCCCTGCCCAGCCCCGTCACCCCGGTCGCCACCGCCGCGGTGGTCACGCCGTCGGGCCACGACAGCCGCACCCCGGGGCGCGAGGTCAGTCGGCCGCAGACCGCACTCGCCACGCCGGCGGGCGCCTCGGGAACGGTTCCGCCCACCGTGAGCATGCCGTATCCGGGAAAGCACGTCAGCCAGGGTCCCACGTCGACATGCACCGGCCGGGGCACCTGCTGCACGTCGACGTCGACGCCGGTGCCCGATGCCTCGGCCAGCATGCCCGCGGTCCCGACGATGCCGGCCATGCTGACGTCCTTCGCCGCCCGCGGTGCGGCGTCGCTGACCCGGCGCGCCAGCCGCGCGAGGTCGGCAGGCGTACGGCCACTCGTCGAATCCCACTGCCGCCCCTGGTATCCGGGACGCCATCCGCCGGTGACGTCGACCGTCAGGCGAAGCTCGTCGCCGATGCGGCCACCGCCGGCGGGCACGGGGGTCCGGGTGCGCCCGAGCGCGGTCACCGCGAGCGCGGCGGGCACCCCCAGCTGCGTGTGGCCGCCCAGCACCGGCACGTTCCACGCGGCCGACGCGGCGGCGACACCACGCAGGATCCGGGTGAGCAGCGACCGGTTGGGCGCTCCCACCGCGTCGAGAAGCCCGATGGGAACCGCACCCATCGCCGTCAGGTCGTTGACGTTGACGAGCACCGAGCACCACCCCGCCCATTCCGGATCCCGTTCGACCATGGACGGGATGATCGCATCACATGCGGCCACGACGTCGCTGCCCGGCAGCGGTACGCCGTCGTCGCCGACGAACCCGGCCGGTCCGAGACCGCCGGGCACCGCCCGCAGCCCCGCCAGCGCGTCGCCCAGGAACGACTTGGTGGCGTCGGCCAGCCGCTGCGCCCCGCGTAGCGGCCACCGCATCAGCTCGTGAGTGGTGCCCGCGACGGTGCACGGACCACCCGTCTCCCATCCGATGCCGGCGAACAGCGGCACGTGGCGTCGTTGCACGGCGGCCTCGAACCGCAGCACCCCGGCTCCCTCGGCGTACGCGCACGCCGCCCGCACCAGTGCGGCGCCGACGCCGCCGGCGCGTGCCGCGTGTGAGGTCACCAGGCGACTGCCGGTCCACCAGCCGATGTCGGGATCGCACACCGGAGCCAGCCGGACACCTCCGAGCACGGATCCGCCGTCGGCCACCGCGACCAGGACGACGGTCCGGGGGTCGTCGTCGACGTCGTCGCGGTCGGATCCCGCGAAGAGTCGTTGCGTACGGACGAACTCCTGCGCGCGCAGCCTCCGGTAGGCCGCGAGCTGCGCCGCATCGGCGGCCGGACCGATGAGGTAGGCCGAGGTGGTGCGCGGCCCACCCGCGAGGATCGACAGCTCGGTGTGCACCGCCTTCATCCCCCGACGTTCTGCAGGACGCCGCACGCGCCGCATGCCGCGCACCCGGCCAGCTGGTCCGCGCCGGCCATGCCCGCGGCCCGCAACGCACCGGCCACCGCGCGCGACACCCGCTCCACGACCGCCGCGTCGGGCGCGGTGGCACCGTCGACGTCGACCGCCAGCGTGCCCCCGTGCGGCCGGAACGGCACCACGAACGGATAGACGCCCATGTCGATGAGATCTCCTGCACCAGAGATCATCTCGTCAGCGTCCTCACCGAGACCGACCAGCAGGTAGGTGGACACCCGATTGCGGCCGAACACGCGCACCGCCTCACGCCACGCCGCCCGATAGGCCGTCATGGGCACCGTCGCCTTCCCCGGCATCCACCGGCGGCGCACGTCGTCGTCCAGCGACTCCACGTGGATGCCGATCGCGTCGGCTCCGGCGTCGCGCAACTCCGTGAGCACGGCGAGATCCGCGGGCGGCTCGCACTGGACCTGGATCGGCAGGTGGGGTACGACCGCCTTCACCGCCCGCACGCACCGAGCGAGGTGACGGGCACCGCGGTCACTGCCCGCCGACGTGCCGGTGGTCATCACCATCTGCGTCACGCCGTCGAGCCGGACTGCGGCCTCGGCCACCTCGGCGAGTTCGGCGGGCCGTTTGACCGCGGTGGTCGCTCCCGAGCGCAACGATTCCTCGATGGAGCAGAACCGACACCGCTGGTCCTCGACGTAACGCACGCAGGTCTGTACCACCGTGGTGGCCAACACGTTCCGACCGTGCAGCCGGGCCAGCTTCTCGTAGGGCACACCGTCGGCGGTGGTGAGGTCGTAGAACGCAGGACGGTCGATCACCTCGACGTCCAAGCCGGTGTCCTCGCCGTCGCGCAGCACGCGGGCACCGTCGAACACGAACGGACTGTCGTCGTTGCGCGGAATCGCGGCGTTCAGACCGTCGATCACCAGGTGCCCGTCAGCACTCGGGCCGGCGCCGGCCGTCCGGCTCACGGGCGGTCGACCGCGAAAACCCAGCAGCGCGAGGTCGACTCGCGTCGACGTGTGGGTGGGTGACGGGATGGTCATGCCGCACTCCTTCCTCGTCGTGCGATGACGTGTTCGGCGACGTGCCGGGCGTCGGCGTCGATGCCGAGGAACCGACCGGAACCCCACGTGTGCATCCAGGGCAGCCCGATGAACGACAGACCGGGCACGCTGGTGATGCCGCGATTCTGCAGCGGTCGGCCACCCCCGTCGAACGCACTGACCTCGATCCACCGGTAGTCCGGTCGGTAGCCGATCGCCCACACGATGCTGGTGACGCCGGCCGCCGCGAGGTCCAGCTCGGTCACTTCACGGTCGGGTTCCCAGACGGGAACGTACCGCGTGGGCGCCGGTGCCACGAGACCCTCGCGCTCGATGTGCGCGTCGATGTCCGCGCAGATCGAGTCGTACACGGAGTCGGCATGATCCAGTGCCGCACGCAGGGTCGGCTCGAAGCGCAGTCGAGCGTCCTTGCCATCGGCGAGGCTGCCGTAGAGCCGCATGCCCTCCGTCGCGAACCGCCGCAGGTCGATGTCGCGGCCTCCGTCGCGCCCGGTCACGTAGTGGTTGGTCTTCTCGATCGCGGCCTTGCCACCGGGATACTCGGGAGCTGCCTTGTCGTAGAGCCCCATCTCGGCCAGCCACGTCATGCAGTCCCGCCCGCGATAGCGCCGGGCGACCCGCGGTGCCCCGCCCACGGCCAGGTGTACCTGCCGTCCGGCGAGGTGCAGGTCCTCGGCGATCTGCGCGCCCGACTGCCCGGTGCCCACCACCAGGACCGCGCCGCCGGGAAGCTGGCCGGCATTGCGGTACTGCTCGGAATGGAGCTGGGTGACGGCGGGGTCCAGCGCCGCGGCGAACGGCGGCAGCACGGGAACCGGATACCCGCCGGTGGCCACCACGGCGTTGCGGCAGACGAGGGTGTCTTCACCCGCGGCGGTCCGCAACGTCAGCTCGAATCCCCCTGCGCGGCCGGCCTTCAGGCGGGACACACGGGTATGGGTGCGCACTGGTGGCGTGAACGTCTGCAGCCACCCGTCGAGCCAGGCCACCACCTCGTCGCGCGTCATGAATCCGTCGGGATCGTCGCCGGCGTAGGCGTACCCGGGCAGGCGACAGTGCCAGTTCGGGGTCACCAGCGTGAAGTTGTCCCACCGGGTGTCGGCCCAGGCGTGCACGGGTGTGTGCGCTTCGAGCACCTGATGGTCGACGCCTGCCCGGCTCAGGTACCAACTCACCGACAGCCCCGCCTGCCCGCCGCCGATGATGGCGGTGTCCACGTGCCCGGTCACCATTCCCCCAGACCCGGATGCATGGCGGTGACCCGCACGGTGGCATCGTCGGCGTGCCGAGCCGCCGTGGCGACGATCTGCTCGGACGTGGCTGCCGCCGACGTGCACGCGAACCCGTACGTGGTGCGCACCCGCTCACTGGCCTCGTGCAGTGCCGCCGTCGCGCGCCGCCGGAAGTCGGACACGGTGTAGTCGGCGTCCACGGACAGGAAGTCGTGCATCACCAAACTCGGTGAATAGCACCGCTGGGTGCGGCCGTCGGGCCAGCGCACGTCGAACGTCATCTCAGGCATGGGTCAGCTCCCGCCACGATTGCAGGTCATCGGTGTCGGTCACCGGCCCGTAGACGTCGGGTCTGCGGTCGCGAAGGTGAAACATGCCGGCGCGCATGGTGCGGAACGTGGCGTCCAGATCCACCTCGGCCACGGCCATGCCGCTGCCGAGCGACGTCGTGGCCAGGGTATTGCCGCCCGGGTCCACGACCTTGGCATTGCCGACGTACCGCAGCGACCCGAAGGTACCGCTCTGGTTGGAGGCGATCCAGAACACCTGATTGTCCAGCGCCCGCGCCGCATCGAACAGGTTGAACCGGTAGGTCCACCGATCGTCCTGCAGGTTGGCGGCGGTCGCGGTGCGCGCTGCCGGCCACGCGGACAAGCTCGCGATGATCTGCGCACCCTTGAGCGCCATGATGCGCGCGGCCTCGGGAAACGCCTTGTCGTAACAGATCTGGAGACCCACGTGGCCCACGGGCGTGTCGAAGACGCCGTAGTCGGACCCGGCCGAATAGGACATGCCCTCACCCAACGGCTGATGCACCTTGCGGTACGTGCCGTAGATCTGCCCGCCGTCGAGGACCGCTGCCGCGTTGTACCGGGTCTCGCCGTCGTCGTCGAGTTCACAGAACCCGATGGCCACCAGGAGGTCACCGGCGATGGCGCGCACGCGGGTCAGTTCGGGTCCGTCGAGTCGGATGGCCGGAGGAAGCGACCGTGCGGTGGTCTTGACGGTGTCACCGTGGTTGCCCAGCGATGACAGGTAACCGCCGATGGCCGCCTCGGGCAGTACCAGGAAGTCGACGCCGCGGGCGCGTGCCTGGGCCGTCAGCGATTCGATGAGCGCGTAGTTCTGTTCCAAGTCCCGGGTGAAGTTCGCCGCCGCGGCAGCCAGTGTGGTGGCCACGACGTCACACCATGTAGGTCGAGTTGATGATGGCGCCCTTGCGGGCATAGTGGATGAGCGCGTCCTGCACGTCGAGCGGATGCGCCGGGATGACGCCCTCGATCAGGTCTTCTTCCCGCCCGCCGTGCAGCGCGAGGCCGAACCGGCAGCAGAACACCGTTCCGCCCTCGGAGATGAACGTCGCCAGGGCGTCGTTGATGTTCTGCTCACCCGGGAAGCCCGAATCCCCGGTCTTCGGGAAGCCGCGGGTCGCAAGGCAGTTGATGGCACCGGGACCGTAGAAGTACAGGGCGGAGTCGAAGCCCTTGCGCAACGCCCGGGTGGCCTGCAGCACGGCGACGAAGCTCACCGAGGACTCGTGGGCGATGCCGTGCACCAGCGTGAAGTAGGACTCCCCCTCCTCGGCCTGGTAGTCGGGGAAGATCTTGGTGCCGCCGTAGATGCTGGACCCCTTGGGCAACGAAGGATGCGGGATCTCGGCGAGCGAGGTCTTGATGTTCTCGGTGATCGTGTCGTCAAACGCCATTGCGGGGCTCCAGGTTTCGAGGTCGAGCGGTCACCTCGATCAAAGTCCGGCCGGATTACGGGCTGGTCATCGGCGGACTACGTTCACGTTATCGGTGGCTCACACCCGAAACGCCGGCGTAACGTGCCGACCCGTCCGGGGTACCGTGGCGGCATGCCAGAAGGCGACACCGTCTACCGCACCGCGGCCAAGCTGCGCGAGGCGCTCGAAGGCCGCACGCTGACCCGCTGCGACGTGCGCGTGCCGACGTTCGCCACCGTCGACCTCACCGGATGCGTGGTCGACGAGGTGCTCAGCCGCGGCAAGCACCTGTTCATCCGGGCCGGCGACGCCAGCATCCACTCGCATCTGAAGATGGACGGCGCCTGGCTCGTCGGCGGCCAGATCCGCCGGGTGCCCGAGTACAAGGTGCGAATCCTGTTGGAGACGAGCGATTCTCGCGCGGCCGGCGTGGATCTGGGCGTCCTCGAGATCCTGCCGCGCGATCGTGACATGGACGCGGTGGCCCACCTGGGCCCGGATCTGCTCGGCGGCGACTGGGAGCCTCGACGGGCCGCCGAGTCCCTGGTGGCGGATCCCGACCGGCCCCTGGCCGAGACGCTGCTCGACCAACGGGTCATGGCGGGCGTGGGCAACGTCTACGCCAACGAACTGTGCTTCGTGTTCGGTCACCGCCCCGCGACGCCCGTGCAGCAGGTGAAGGACCCGCTGCGGGTGGTACAGCGAGCCCGGGACATGCTGTGGCTCAACCGTTCCCGCGTCAACCGCACCACCACCGGCGACACCCGACCCGGCCGCGACCTCTGGGTCTACGGCCGGGTCGGGAGGCCGTGCCGCCGGTGCGGCACCACCATCGAGTCCGACCGGGCCGACGTCGTCGGCACCGAGCGGATCTCGTTCTGGTGTCCGGCCTGTCAGACCTGACCTGATCTTCGCGTCAGGCGTCGCCGCCCGAGGGGCCGTCCGACGACGAGTCCGTGTCGGCCTGCTTGTCGTCGGTCGACTTGGCGGGCGTAGCGGGCTTGACGGGCTTCACCGGTTCGCTGCTGGGCTTGGCGCTCTTGACTCCCGATCGGTCGGCGGTACGCACGTCGTCGGTCGCGGACTTCCCACCCTTCGGTTCGTCCTTCGGCTTCTCGGCCGTGGGCTGCTCCGTGGACTTCTCGGCCGCGGGCTCGTCCTTCGGCTTCTCGGCCGCGGGCACGTCCTTCGGCTTCTCGACCGCCGACTGCTCCTGGGGCTTCTCGACCGCTGGCTGATCCTCGGCCTGCGCGGCCGCCGGCTCCTCGGCCTCCGGCGCCTGCACGGCGACCGATCCGGTGTCGTCGACGGTCGACGTGCCGGTGCCGATGGCGACGAGCCGTGCCCGCGCAGCGGGCACGGCCGCGATGGCCGCGGCATCCGAGGCCTCGGACGCGCCACCGGCCATGGCGGCGCTCGATGCCGCGGCGGCCGGCGCCACCCCCAAGATCTGGCCGATGGCCGCGTTGATCTGCTCGGTGGCGGCCCACACGGCATTGCGCAGGTTCTCGACGAGCGCCCCCGGGCCGCCGAACGGCGCAGGCAGCGCATCGCGCAGTCCGTACAGCGCCGGATCGGCGATCCACAGCGAGCCGTCCACCACGTTCTCCAGGAACGCCGAAAGCGCCTGCGCACCATTGCCCGCGACGATCTGGGGCAGCACGTCGACGAATCCGAGCGGCAGGGTCACGGTCGCCATGGCCAACCGCATCCCGGAGGCGACGGCCCCCTGCGCCACCAGGGCAACGCCGTTGAGCGGCCCGGTGGGTGCGGTGTAGGGCACCGGCCCCGGACGCTGGAACGCCAGCAGCGTGCCGTCGACGAAGTCACGCACGACCCCGGCCGGATCCAACAGCCCGCCGCTGACCTCCTGTGCGGCGCGCCAGATCTGGTCGCGGACCGTCTCGATGAAGCCGCCCGCGCCGCCGAGGGGGGCGGGCAGTGCGTCCCGCAGCGCATACAGCGTGGGGTCGACGACCCACAGCGGGCCGTCGACGACGTTGGTCACGAACGCCTCGAGCGCTGCTGCGCCATCGCCGGCCAACGCCGCCTGGAACAGCGCGCCGACGCCACCGGCCAGGCTGACGACGGCGGCACCCGCGCGCAGACCCGTGGCGGCGACACCTTCGCCGACGTGCGCGACGCCGTCGACGGGATCGCCGACCGGCGTGTAGGGCACCGGCCCCGGACGTTCGAACGCCAGCAGCGTGCCCTGCACGAATGCCTGCAACGCAGCTACCGGGTCGAACGCGCGCAGCGCCTGGCCCACGGCCTGCGTCTGAGCGAGGTGAGCCGCGTCGACGACCGCGGCCAGCCGCACCTGCGCACTGCGCTGATCCTTTGCCAGATCCACTGCCGGATTCATCGCGGACGTGGCGACGATGACGCCGGCCCCCATCATCGCCACCCCGGCGCGGGCGTATGACTTTGTAGCATGCATTAATTGGCCCCCCTGTCGACCATCCCCCGATGCAGCATCGTTGCTGACGCACTGAAACGTACGTCGTCGACGACGCGTTGCGGGAAGGACTCACAGGATTCTGCAGGGAACGCCACCGGGTCCCTTGCGATGCCAACTAGCTGGCAGCAAAGCCACGTCGCTGACCTGCTGGGAGCTACTTAACCGAGCTAGGGGAAACGCTCATTGTCAGTCGACTTACGCCGCGCACCCGCCGCGTCGCCTCACGCGGCCGACGCCTCCTGGGTGGCGGGCTTGCGGCCCAGCGTGATGATCTTGCGCACCACCGTGGCGAACTGCTTGGGCAACGGACCCTTGTTGTAGGGCAGACCGTAGCGTTCGCAGATCTCCTGGACCTCCTTGGCGATGTCGGCGTGCCGATGGGCCGGGATGTCGGGGAACAGGTGGTGTTCGATCTGGAAGGACAGGTTGCCGCTCAGGACGTGGAACAGCTTGCCGCCCGTGAGGTTCGCCGAACCCAGCAGCTGCCGAAAGTACCACTGCCCGCGCGACTCGTTCTGGGTCTCCTCGATCGAGAACTCCTGCACGCCTTCGGGAAAGTGTCCGCAGAAGATGATGGCGTAGGACCAGACGTTGCGGATGAGGTTCGCGGTCATGTTGCCCGCGAACGTGAACGGCGCGAACGGACCCGACAGCAGCGGGAACGCCACGTAGTCCTTGAGGGTCTGGCGTCGCACCTTCTTCCAGATGCCCGCCAGGATCTCCCGCTTGTCGGCGATGGTGATCTCCCCGGCGCGGATGCGCTCGGTCTCCAGTTCGTGCAGTGCCACCCCGTACTGGAACAGCACCATGAGCAGGAACGCGTACACCGCGTTGCCGCGGTAGTACGGCACCCACTTCTGGTCCTCGCTCATGCGCAGGATGCCGTAGCCCACGTCGCGGTCCATGCCGACGATGTTGGTGTAGGTGTGATGCATGTAGTTGTGCGAGTGCCGCCACTGGTCGCTGGGGCAGGCCGAGTCCCACTCGAAGTCTCGACTGGCCAGGCTCGGGTCACCGGTCCAGTCGTACTGGCCGTGCATGACGTTGTGGCCGATCTCCATGTTGTCGAGGATCTTCGACAGCGCGAGCATCGCGGTGCCGGCGATCCACGCGGGCGGCAGGACCCCGGCCCACAGCAGGGCACGCCCCCCCACCTCGAGACCGCGCTGCGCCTTGATGACGCGGCGGATGTAGGTGAGGTCGCGCTCGCCGAGGTCGGCGATCACGCGCTCGCGGATCGCGTCCAGGTCGCGGCCGAACGCCTCGACCTGCTCGGGGCTCAGGCTGATGACCGTGCCGTTGACGGACTTGCTGACGCCGCCGGGCGCCGGGGTCCTGGTGGTGGTTTCGGTGGTGGCTTCGGTGGTGGTTTCGGTGGAGCGATCGAGCATGGCAGTCATGACTGTTCTCCTCTCGTGGGGATGGTCAGATGTCGATCTCGACGTCACCGAGCGGTGCGGTGACGCAGATCTGGACGTCCTCGGAATCGGCGGCCGACACGGCCCCCGTGATCAGGTTCTTCACGGCACCACCGGTCTTGCGGCGGGTGCAGGTGTGGCAGATGCCCATGCGGCATCCGTTCTCGGGTCGCAGCCCGGCGGCCTCGGCCTGCTCGAGGATCGAGCGACCGTCGTCGACGACGTCGACGCCACTGGCGGTGAACGTCATCTGGCCGCCGGAGGCCTCGGCGGGCACGGTGAAGACCGGGGGCACGAAGCTCTCCGACGACGCCTGCGGGCAGTGCGCCTCGACGGCCTCGACCAGTGCGGGCGGCCCGCAGACGAACACGGCGTCCGGGTTCGGCATGGCCGCGGCGAGGTGATCGGCGTCGAAGCGCCCGGCCAGGTCGCCGGCGTCGGCGCTGCGCGTGTAACCGTGCAGCACCCGGACGCCGGCCAGCCCGTCGAGGCCCTCGCGGTAGCAGGCCTCTTCCCGGCTGCGGGCGTAGTGCACGAACGCGATCTCGCCGTCGTGTCCCTCGGCCAGCAGGGTGCGCAGCATCGACAGCACGGGCGTGATGCCGCTGCCGCCGGAGACGAACAGGATGCGCTTGGGACGAACGGCGGGCAGGACGAAGTCGCCGCCCACGCCGTCGAGGCCCACGACCATCCCGGGCCGGGCGTGCTCGAACAGGTAGGTGGACACCACGCCGCCGTCGTGTACGCCGACGGTCAGCTCGAGGTGTCGGGCACCCTCGGCGTTCGCGGGCGAGTAGCACCGCGTGTACCGGCGGCCGTTCACCTCGACGGTGAGGTTGACGTGCTGGCCCGCGCGCACCGCCGGTCCGGCGGTGAACACGTGGTTCGGTTCGAGGGTCAGCGTGACGCTGCGCGGGGTGTCGCGGCGTACCGCGACGATCTTGGCGCGGGCGTCCGAAAGGGTCCAGGTGGGCTCGACGAGTTCGGTGAAGCGGTCGACCCCGTGTGGTCCGGTCAGCAGCTCGACCAGCGGCGAGCGGAGCACTCGATCGCGTAGCCGGAGCGTCGGTGATTGAGTGAACATGTGTACACCGTGCGCCCGGCGGGCGCAGATCGTCAAGGGGTTTCGGCTGTTCGTGGTACAGTTCACACACAGTGAACAGTCGTACTCCCAAGTCACACTCGTCCCGCTCGTCGCGGGACGGTCTGTCACGCGAGGAGCGCAAGGAGGTCACTCGCCGCGCCATCGTGTCGGCCGCGCTGCGCCTCCTGGACAACCGCAGCTTCAGCGCGCTCAGCCTGCGCGAGGTCACCCGCGAGGCGGGCATCGTCCCCGCCGCCTTCTACCGGCACTTCGAGTCGATGGAGGCCCTCGGCCTCGTCCTCATCGACGAGTCGTTCCGGGCGCTGCGAGACATGCTGCGCGGCGCCCGCGCCGGCAAACTCGACCCCAACCGCGTCATCGAATCCTCCGTCGACATCCTGATCGCCAGCGTCAACGAACGCCGCGAGAACTGGCTGTTCATCGGCCGCGAACGCAGCAGCGGACTCACGGTCCTGCGCTACGCCATCCGCACCGAGATCCGGCTCATCACCTCCGAACTCGCGATCGACCTGGCCCGCTTCCCGGGGCTCAACGAGTGGAGCAGCGAGGACCTGAACATCCTGGCCACGCTGTTCGTCAACGCCATGATCTCGATCGCCGAAGCCGTCGAGGACGCCAACGACGCCGCGGCACTCGACGAGATCCGGCGCATCGCCGTCAAACAACTGCGCATGATCGTCGTCGGCATCTCGGAGTGGCGCAGCGACACCCCCTAGGGTGAGCACATGGCGACCCTCGAGACGAGCCGTCCGCACCCCGCCGTCGTGGTCCTGACCCTCGATCGGCCGGACAAGCTCAACGCCCTCAACCACGAGCTGGTCGAGGACCTGCACCGCGCCCTCGACGCCCTCCGGGCCGACGACACCTGCCGCGTGGTCGTACTCACCGGAGCCGGTCGCGGCTTCTGCTCCGGGCTGGACCTCACCGAGCCGTTCCCCGACGCCGCCACCGGCGGCCTCGACGCGCCGCGCGGCGGCATGCGATGGCAGGAGCGCATCGCCGAACTCACCACCAAGCTCACCGAATTGCGCCAACCCGTGATCGCCGCCGTCAACGGCCCCGCCTACGGCGGCGGCTTCGCGCTGGCACTGGCGTCCGACATCCGCATCGCCGGCGCGCAGGCCCGGTTCTGCACCCAGTTCATCAAGCTGGGCCTCGGCGGCGCCGACATCGGCGTCAGCTACACCCTGCCCCGCGTCGTCGGCGCCGGCCAGGCATTCGACCTCATCCTCACAGCCCGCACCGTCGACGCCGAGGAGGCGCTGCGCATCGGGCTGGTGTCCCGCCTGGCCGAGGGCTCGGTGATCGACGACGCGCTCGCGATCGCCGAAACCCTGTGCGGCTACGGGACCTTCGGCGTCGAATCCACCAAACAGGTGCTGTGGGCCAACCTCGAGGCCCCCAGCCTGCGAGCCGCGCTGCACGTCGAGAACCGCAGCCAGATCCTGGCGTCGACCTCCGGTGAACTGCGCGCGGCCACCCTGGCCTTCACCCAGCGCCCGCGGGGTTAGCGCGGCGTCCCGCCGCCGTCCACGATGACGACCGTCCCCGTCATGTAACTGCCCGCATCCGAACACAACAGCAGCGCCGCGCCCACCATCTCGTCGGCCGTCGCCAGCCGCTTGAGCAGCGTGCCGCCCACCATGTGATCGATGGCCGCCTGCGGGTTGTTGCGCATCATGTCGGTGTCCACCGGCCCCGGCGCGATCGCGTTGACGCGGATGCCGTCGCCGGCGAATTCGGCTGCCATGGAACGGGTGTAGGACATCAGGGCAGCCTTGCCCGCGGCGTACATCGACAGGCTCGGCGCGAACAGGAACGCCCCCACCGAGACCATGTTGAGCACGGCGGCGTGCGGGCTGCGCCGCAAGTGCGGCAACGCCTTCTGCGTCAAGAACACCGGCCCGCGGACGTTCACCTCGTTGGACTTGGCCCACGCCTCGACCGTCATCTCCCCCAGCGGCTGCGCCAGCGCGTTGGCGGCGTTGTTCACCACGACGTCGATGCCGCCGAACTCCGCAACGGTGCGCTCCACCACGACGTCCAGGTCCTCGACGCTGCCCAGATGCGCAGGTACCCCGATCGCCTGTCCGCCCAGGCCGCGCAGATGTTCGGCGGCCTGCTCGCAGGCGTCGAGCTTGCGGCTGGACACCACGACACGGGCGCCGGCGAGCACGAAGCCCTCGGCGAGGGCCAACCCGATGCCGCGGGTGCCGCCCGTCACGATGACGGTGCGGTCGGTCAAGTCGAAGAGCCGGTCGAAGGCAGAGCGATCCATGCCGCCAGTAGAACACGTGTCAAGCCGACGACGGAGTGGGTCAGTCGGCCATCGCCCAATTCGACGTGGCGATCAGGTCGCCGCGCTCCAGCGCGGCCGCCCGGTGCGCGTGCACCTCCAGATAGTCCGGATCGGCGATCATGTCGAGAAACGCCTGGGGCGAGGGATACTCGACCACCAGCACGGCGTCCCATTCGGGCCGCTCCCCTCACCGATGACGACCGTCGGCGCCGTGCCGGCATACCGCACCGTGGCCCCGGCACGTTCCAGGTGCGGCATGACCTCCCGCGCGTACCTCAGGTAGTGCTCCCGGCCGCCGGCGACGCCGAAACGCAGGAGATTGACCATCACCACCGGTTCCCCGGCCGGACGCCGCCGAAGCGCCGCCAATTGTTCGGCGGTCGGCGCGAGCCCGCTCATATGCACCCGCTGACGCTGATGCGCCGGCCCACGTTGGCACAGACGCTGACGTTGGGCGCGGGGGGCGGCGGCACGTACACCGGCGGCGGCGGTGGTGGTGGCGCGCCCGGCGGCGGCGGTGGGGGTGGCGGTGGGGCGAGCACGCCGTCGAGCTCGGACAGCGGATCCGAACAGCCGCTCACGTCCACGTGCCTGCCGCCGATCGACCCGCACACGGCGCCGGCCTGCGGGGCCGCGACCACACCGGCGCCACCGCACAGCAGCAGCGCCGCCAACACCGTCGCGCAACGTCTCGTCGCCATCGGATCATGGTGCGCCCGCGCCGCTCGCGTCGACGCCGGATTCGACGAAAACGTCACGCGTCGGCGAGCGTCCGGGCGCTGGTGAACGTCCGCGGCCGTCCGGTGAGCGGATCGTCGAAGGCCAGGGTGTGCGCCAGCAGCCGCAGCGGGCGACTGAAGTCGCCGGCCGCCACCTCGACGACCCGCGGATACAGCGGATCGTCGACGATCGGCAGGCCCAGCGACGCCATGTGCACGCGCAGCTGGTGGGTGCGTCCCGTGTGCGGCGTCAGCCGGTACAGCCCGTCACCGAGGTGCTCGACCACGGTCTCGGCGTTGGGCTCACCGTCCTCCTCGAACGCCTGCAACCGGCTGCGCTGCTTGACGATGCGGCTGCGCACCGTCACGGGGAACGTGCGCGCCGGATCCACCCCGGCCCGCGCCAGATAGGTCTTGTGCACCTCGCCGCGGGCGAACATCGTCTGGTAGGCGCCCCGCACCTCGCGCCGCACCGTGAACAGCAGCACCCCGGCGGTGAGCCGATCCAACCGGTGCGCGGGGCTCAGCTCGGGCAGGTCCAGGGACCGCCGCAGCCGCACCAGCGCGGTCTGCACCACGTGCGCGCCGCGCGGCATGGTCGCCAGGAAGTGCGGCTTGTCCACCACCACGACGTCGTCGTCGCGGTGCAGCACCGGCACGTCGAACGGCACCGGCACCTCGTCGGGCAGATCGCGGTAGAGGTACACCCGCGCACCCGCGGGCAGCACCGTCGCTGCGTCGTACGGCGTACCGTCGGCCGAGAACACCTCACCGGCAAGCACCTTCGCGCCGGCGCCGAACCGTCGCTCGAACTCGTCGACCAACCGCCCGCCGTGGACGCGCACCCGGGCCGGGCCGATCCCCTCGAAGCCGGGCCTCAATTCAGCGGCACCGGTTCCAGGATCTCGGAGCGGGCCTCCGGCGCGGCCGCGCGCAACGCGTCGGCGGACTCGTCGTCGGGCTGGGTCTGCGACCGCACCTCGGCCTCGACCCGCGCGCGATACGTCGACACCTCGCGGTCGACGTCGTCGGCAGACCACCCCAGCACCGGCGCCACCGCCTCGGCGACCTCCTGCGCGCAGTCGACGCCGCGGTGCGGGTATTCGATCGAGATCCGCATGCGACGGGCCAGGATGTCCTCGAGGTGCAGCGCCCCCTCGGCAGCCGCGGCGTACACCGCCTCCACCTTGAGGTACACCGGCGCCTCGGTGATGGGCGTCAACAGTTCCGGCTTGCCGTCGGCGAGGTCGAGCACCTCCCCGATCAGCGATCCGTAGCGGTCCAGCAGGTGCCGCACGCGGTACGGGTGCAGGCCGTAGTGGTTGCCGACGTGCTCGGTCTGGTTCACCAACGCGAAGTAACCGTCGGCACCCATCAGCGGCACCTTCTCGGTGATCGACGGCGCCACCCGGGTGGGCACGAACTCGGCCGCCGCGTCGATGGCGTCCTCGGCCATGACGCGGTAGGTGGTGTACTTGCCGCCCGCGATCGCCACCAACCCCGGCGACGGCACGGCCACGGCGTGCTCGCGGGAGAGCTTGGAGGTCTCCTCGCTCTCGCCGGCCAGCAGCGGCCGCAGCCCCGCGTACACCCCGTCGATGTCGTCGTGGGTGAGCGGCGTCGCCAGCACGGTGTTGACGTGACCGAGGATGTAGTCGATGTCGGCCTTCGTCGCCGCGGGATGCGCGAGGTCGAGATTCCAGTCGGTGTCGGTGGTTCCGATGATCCAGTGCGTGCCCCACGGGATCACGAACAGCACCGACTTCTCGGTGCGCAGGATGATCGCGACCTCGCTGACGATGCGATCGCGGGGCACCACGATGTGCACGCCCTTGGACGCCCGCACGCGGAATCGGCCGCGCTGCTTGGACAGGGCCTGGATCTCGTCGGTCCACACGCCGGTCGCGTTCACCACCACGTGCCCGTGCACCTCGGTGGTGGCGCCGTTCTCCGAGTCGCGGATGCGCACGCCGGTCACCCGGTCACCCTCGCGCAGCAACGCCACCACCTGCGTCGAGGTGCGCACCACGGCGCCGTAGTGGGCGGCGGTGCGCGCCACGGTCGTGGTGTGCCGCGCGTCATCGACCACCGTGTCGTAGTACCGGATGCCGCCGATGAGCGAGCTGCGCTTGAGTCCCGGCGCCAGCCGCAGCGCCCCGGCCTTCAACAGATGCTTCTGCGCAGGAACGGATTTCGCGCCGCCCAGCTGGTCGTAGAGGAAGATGCCGGCCGCCACGTACGGCCGCTCCCAGAACCGCTGCGTCAGCGGGAACAGGAACGGCAGCGGCTTGACCAGGTGCGGCGCCAGCGTCGTCAGCGACAGCTCGCGCTCGTGCAGCGCCTCGCGCACCAGACCGAACTCCAGCTGCTCCAGGTAGCGCAACCCGCCATGGAACATCTTGCTGCTGCGGCTCGACGTCCCCGAGGCGAAGTCGCGCGCCTCCACCAGCGCCACCTTGAGCCCGCGGGTCGCGGCGTCGAGCGCGGCACCCGCGCCCACCACCCCACCCCCGATCACGACGACGTCGAACTGCTCGCTGCCCAGCCTCTCCCACGCGGTGGCCCGCTGCTGCGGGCCGAGGAGGGTCTGCCCGCTGCCAGGACCGGGGATCGGATCGTTCACGCCGAGTTCCTTTCTGGGTCGTGTCGCTCTTGTCGTGGTCGTCGGCGTCGGATGCTCAGTCCAAGTCGTCGTGAGCCATCAGTCGGCGGGCGGCCTCGACGATCGAACCCGACAGCGACGGATACACCGACAGCGTCTGCGCCAGGTCGGTGACGCTGAGGTTGTTCTGCACCGCCAACCCGATGGGCAGGATCAACTCCGAGGCGATGGGTGCCACCACCACCCCGCCGATCACCACACCGGTGGCGGGCCTGCAGAAGATCTTGACGAAACCCCTTCGCAGCAGCGACATCTTGGCGCGCGCATTGGTGGTCAGCGGCAACATCAAGGTCCGCGCAGGCACGGTGCCGTCGTCGATCTTGGTCTGCGGGACGCCCACCGCGGCGATCTCGGGCCGCGTGAACACGGCCGCGGCGACGGTGCGCAGCCGAATCGGCGACACCCCCTCGCCCAGCGCGTGATACATCGCGATGCGGCCCTGCATCGCCGCGACCGACGCCAGCGGCAGCAGACCCGTGCAGTCCCCTGCGGCGTAGATGCCCGCCGCCGTGGTCCGCGAGACCCGGTCCACCGGAATGTAATCGCCACGACCCAGCTCGATGCCCACCCGTTCCAGGCCCAGACCACCGGTGTTGGGCACCGAGCCCACCGTCATCAGCGCGTGGCTGCCCTCGACGACGCGGCCGTCGGCGAGGGCCACGCGGACCCCGTCGCCGGTCCGGGTCACCGAATCCGCCCGCGCGTTCTTGACGAGCTTGACGCCGCGTTCGTTGAAGGCCTCCTCGAGCACGGCGGCGGCGTCGGAGTCCTCGTGCGGCAGGATCTGGTCGCGGCTGGCCACCACCGTCACCTGCACCCCCAGCTCGGTGTACGCGCTGCAGAACTCCGCGCCCGTGACCCCGGAACCCACGATGATCAGATGCGACGGCAACTCGGTCAGATCGTAGAGCTGACGCCAGTTCAGGATGCGTTCGCCGTCGGGTACCGCCCCGGGCAGCACGCGGGGGCTGGCACCGGTCGAGATCAGCACCACGTCGGCCTTGAGCACGCCGACCTTGCCGTCGGGCGTGGTGACCTTCACCCGGTGGTGCGCCATGCCGGGCACGTCGTCGACCAGCTCGCCGCGGCCCGCGACCACCGTCACGCCCTCCCGCAGCAGGTTGGAGCCGATGTCGGCGGACTGGGAGCGGGCCAGTGTCTTGACGCGGTTGTGGATCTGCTCGAGCGAGATCTTGGCGTCCTCGATCGCGATGTCGAAACCGAGACCGTTGGCGCGGCGCAGCTCGGTACGCACGCCGGTGGACGCGATGAACGTCTTGGACGGCACGCAGTCCCAGAGCACGCACGCCCCGCCGATGCCGTCGGCGTCGACGACGGTGACCTGGGCGACGTCGGGTCCACGGCTGGCGGCGACCAGTGCGGCCTCGTAACCGGCCGGGCCGCCACCGATGATCACGATGCGGGTAACCACGACTCCATCTAACCCTTAGACCCACCGGTCGCGCCCGTCGGTCAACGCTTAGTCTTGTCGGGTGCCGCTCTACGCCGCGTACGGGTCGAACATGCATCCCGAGCAGATGCTGGAACGCGCGCCGCACTCCCCCATGGCCGGGACCGGTTGGCTCCACGGGTGGCGGCTGACGTTCGGCGGCGCCGACATCGGCTGGGAGGGCGCGCTCGCGACCCTGGTCGAGGACCCCGACTCCAAGGTCTTCGTCGTGCTCTACGACATGACCAAGGAGGACGAGGAGAACCTCGACCGCTGGGAAGGCTCCGAGTTGGGCTTTCACAAGAAGATCCGCTGCCGCGTCGAGCGCACCTCGTCGGACACCGACACCGACCCGGTGCTGGCGTGGCTCTACGTCGTCGACGCGTGGGAGGGCGGCATCCCGTCGGCCCGCTACCTGGGCGTCATGGCGGAGGCCGCCGAGATCGCCGGCGCACCGGCGGAGTACGTGCACGACCTGCGGACGCGGCCGTCGAGCAACGTCGGACCGGGCACCACGGGTTAGACCGGCGCGCGCTGCGCCCCGTCAGACCAGCGCGCGCTGCGCCCCATCAGACCAGCGCGCTCTGCGCCCCGTCAGACCAGCGCGCTCTGCGCCCCGTCAGACCAGCGCGCTCTGCGCGACCACGTTCGTCATCACCCGCACCCCCACGGCCAGCGCCCGCTCGTCCAGATCGAACGTCGGCTGGTGCAGGTCCAGCTGCGGGCCGCGGCCCGACCACACGCCCAAGCGCGCCATGGCACCGGGCACCTCCTCGAGATACCAGGAGAAGTCCTCGCCGCCCCCGGACTGGCGGGTGTCGGCCAGCGCATCCGGACCGATCGCCTCGATCGCATGCACCAGGATGCGGGTCGCGGTTTCCTCGTTGACCACCGGCGGCACGCCGCGGCGGTAGTTCACCGCGTACTCGACCTGCAGCGGGGTCAGCAGCGCCGCGACGATCTCACCGACCAGGTCCTCCATCGCGACCCACGCCTCGCGGCTGGCGGTGCGGATGGTGCCCGCCAGCGTGCCCGTCTGCGGAATCGCGTTGGCGGCCAGCCCGGCGTTCACCGCACCCCACACCATGATCGTGCTGTTGCGGGGGTCGACGCGCCGCGACAACACCCCGGGCACGCCGGTGATCAGCGTGCCGAGCGCGTACACCAGGTCGCCGGTCAGGTGCGGCCGCGAGGTGTGCCCGCCGGGCGACTGCACGGTGATCTCGACCTGGTCGGCCGCCGACGTGATGGGCCCCACGATCGTGGCCACCTTGCCGACCTCCAGGCGCGGATCGCAGTGCAGCGCGAAGATCCGCGACACCCCGTTGAGCACACCGGCGGCGACGGCGTCGATGGCACCGCCCGGCATCAGTTCCTCGGCGGCCTGGAACACCAGCCGCACGCCGACCGGGAGTTCCGGCGCCGACGCCAACGCCAGCGCCGTCCCCAGCAGCACCGAGGTGTGCCCGTCGTGTCCACACGCGTGCGCGACACCGGGAACGAGCGACGCGTACTCCGCGCCCGTGCGTTCGGTCATCGGCAGCGCATCCATGTCGGCGCGCAGGGCCACCCGCGGACCCTCGGGCCCGATGTCGCACGTGAGTCCCGTGCCGCCGGGCAGCACCTTGGGGTTCAGGCCGGCGTCGGCCAGCCGCGAAGCGACGAACTGCGTCGTCGCGAACTCCTGGCGCCCCAGCTCGGGGTTGCGGTGCAGGTGCCTGCGCCAGGCGATCAGCTCGTCGCCGTGGGCGGCCAGCCAGGCGTCGGTGTGTTGGGTGAGGTTCACGCGCGCCGCCGCTCGAGGTGGGCCAGCACCCGGTCGCGTTCGTCGGGCGTCTCGGCCAGTCGCGTCACCGTGCGCGCCAGCATCACCGCGCCCTCGACCACCGCCGCGTCGGCGCTGGGGCCGGCCGCCGCGGCGGCGAAGCCCGGCTGGTGCACCGAGGCGCCGCCCGCGTCGATGCCGACGACGGGATGGATGCCGGGCAGCAGTTGCGTCACATTGCCCATGTCGGTGCTGCCCAGGGGGAAGGCCTGCTCGACCTCCGGGCCCACCGGCGTGCGACCCAGGCGCACCATCTCGGCGCGGAACGTCTCCGCGAGCCACGCGTCGGGCGTCAGCTCGTGGTAGGCGGGCTCGGTGGGTTCCACCCGGTGCTCGCATCCGGTGGCGATGGCACCGGACAGGAAGCAGTCCGACATGCGGCTCTCCAGTTCGCGTAGCGACGCGGCATCGTTGGCGCGCATCGTGTAGGCCATCTCGGCGTGGCCGGGGATGACGTTGGCGGCCTGCCCGCCGCTGGTGACGATGCCGTGGGTCATCTGACCGGGGGCGAACTGCTGACGGAGCAGGCCGATGGCGACCTGCGCGACCGTGATGGCATCCCCGGCGTTGAGGCCCAGGTGCGGCGCCACCGCGGCGTGCGATTCCCGACCGAGGTAACTCACGGCGACCTGCGACAGGGCCAGCGAGCGCGCCCTGGCGATGTCGATCGGACCGGGGTGCAGCATCACCGCGGCCGCGACGTCGTCGAACGCGCCCGCCTCCAGCATCAGCACCTTGCCGCCGCCGGCCTCCTCGGCGGGGGTGCCCAGCAGCACCACCGTCAGGTCGAGGTCGTCGGCCACGTCGGCGAGCGCCAACGCGGTGCCGACGGCGGACGCGGCGATGACGTTGTGTCCGCACGCGTGCCCGATCTCGGGCAGCGCGTCGTACTCCGCGCACACGCCGACGACGAGCGATCCGCTGCCGAAGCTGGCCCGGAAGGCGGTGTCGAGGCCGGCGACCCCCGCCGTGATCTCGAAGCCCCGTTCGGCGACCAGGGCCTGGGTCTTGGCGCAGCTGCGGTGTTCGTGGAACGCCAACTCCGGTTCGGCGTGGATGTCGTGCGACAGCGCGACGAGATCACCGCCGCGACGACGCACGGTCTCCTCGACGACGGTCGAGGCGCTGGCGGTGGGCATCTCCGCAGTATCTCACCGGCGGGCAAACCGCTCCTCCCGTGGTCCGTAGGCTGCTGTCCGTGACCGATCCACGGGCCGTGAACGACGCCACCGCCACCGCCGCTGCCGACGCGATCGTCGAACGCACGGGCGGCCGCCGCTTCGACGCCGCCGTCGTCCTGGGCTCCGGATGGGTGCCCGCGGCAGCGCGATTGGGCGAGCCCCACGCGACGATCCCCATGGCCGACCTGCCGGGGTTCCGCCCGCCGACGGCACAGGGTCACGGCGGGACGGTCCTCGCGGTGACGGTCGCGGGGACGCGGGTGCTGGTGCTGCTGGGCCGCATCCACGCCTACGAGGGCCACGACCTCGCTCACGTGGTCCACCCGGTGCGCACCGCGTGCGCGGCCGGCGCGCGCACCGTCGTGCTGACCAACGCGGCGGGCGGCCTGCGTCCCGAGTACGCGGTGGGCCAGCCCGTGCTGGTCAGCGATCACCTCAACCTCACGGCCCGGTCGCCGCTCGTCGGGGCCCAGTTCGTCGACCTGGTGGATGCCTACTCGCCGCGGCTGCGCGCGCTGGCGACCGCCGTCGACCCGACGCTGGTCGAGGGGGTGTACGCGGGCCTACCCGGCCCGCACTACGAGACGCCCGCCGAGATCCGCATGCTGCGCACGCTGGGCGCCGACCTGGTCGGCATGTCGACCGTGCACGAGACCATCGCCGCCCGGGCCGCCGGCGCCGAGGTGCTCGCGGTGTCGCTGGTGACGAACTTGGCGGCGGGCATGACGGGTCAGCCGCTGTCGCACGCCGAGGTGCTCGAGGCCGGCCGTCAGTCGGCGACGCGGATGGGTTCGCTGCTGGCCGACGTGCTGTCGCGCCTGTAGCGCCGGGTGAGCGCCGCGAGGCCGCGCGCCAGCAGCGGTGCGGCGAACAGCATCAGCAGTACCCGCACCACCTGCGCCGCCACGATGAACGTGACGTTGGAGCCGGTTTCGACCGCGGTCGCAAGCACGGCGTAGATGCCGCCGGGGCTGGTCGACAGGTAGCCCTCCAGCGGGCTGATCCCGGCGACCTCGGCCAACACCACGCCCAGGCCGGCGCACGCGACGTTGAGGAAGACGATGAGCGCCAGCGCGGCAGGCAGGGCCCTGCCGATGGCGCGCAGGGACTCCCTGGTGAAGCTGACCCCGGCCTGCCAGCCGATGACGGCGTAGCCCAACTGCACCAGCACCAGCGGCACCGAGAGCCCGAAGGAGGTGCCGGTCAGCTCCAGTGCGATGGTCACCGCCATGGGGCCGAGGAGTCCGGCGCCGGGCAGTCTCACCAGCCTGCCGGCGACGGTGCCGACTGCGACGATGACGACGAGCATGGCGACGCCGAGATACCAGGGCAGGGACCCGGTGTCCTGCACCGGCGCGGCGTGATCGGTGCGTTCGGCGTGGTAGACCACGGTGACCACGACGGGCATCGACGCCGTGATCAGCGCGACCCGCAGGTACTGCACGACGGCGACCACGCGGTCGTCGCCGCCGAGTTCGCGCGCGATGGCCACCAGCCCGGACGCGCCGCCGGCCACCAGCGCCAGCGATCCGGTGAGCGGGGTGACGTCGCGGTGCAGGCCCAGCAGGGCGCCGGCGAGGACGCTGAGCGCCAGGGTGGCGACGGCGACGCCCAGCACGATCGCCCAGTCCGGGCCGAGGGCGTCGAGCGCGTCGCGGTGGACCATGGTGCCGATGTAGACGCCGAGCACGCCCTGCGCGGCGAGCCCGGCGATCCGGGGTACCCGGGCAGGTGCCAGTGACGCGAGGGCCAGGGCGATGCCCACGACCAGGGCTGCGAACAGGGCGGCCGACGGCACCCCGATGAGGGTGAGCGGAACGGTCACGGCGACCGTGGTGACCGCCAGCAGCACCCACTTCAGCATGAAGCCAAGTATGGACTTCGTATTTCACGATCACAATCTGCTATGACTCGCGGAATCATTAAGGTATGACTTGGTAATGCGTGAACCCGGCATCCATGCGGCGACCGAACTGCGGGAATCGATCATGGCGTTGACCCGCCAGCTGCGCAGACACCGCAGCGACAACGGCCTCACGCTCTCCCAACAGCAGGTGCTCGGCGAGGTGAGCCGCACCGGCGTCACCACGCCGGCCGAACTGGCCATCCGCATGCACGTGCGCGTGCAGTCGCTCACCGAGAGCATCAACCAGCTGGCCGCCCGCGGCCTGGTGGCCCGCCGCACCGACAGCGACGACCGGCGTCGACAGCTCATCGAGGTGACCGCCGACGGCACGGCCCTGCTGGAGGCCGACCGCGCCGAGCGTGACGCGTGGCTGCACGACGCGATGCGCGAGACGTTGACCGACCTCGAGATCGACCTGCTGATGCTGGTGGCGCCGGTGTTGCGAAAACTGGCCGAGGGTCCGCCCGCGCCCGGCCACACCCCACCCGGCCGCACCCCACCCGGCCGCACCCCACCCGGCCGCACCCCAGAATGAGTGCATGACCCACCTGGAGTTCGGTACCGCCGGCCTGCGCGGGCCACTGCGCGACGGACCGGACGGCATGAACGTGGCCACCGTGGAACGCGCGACGTGGGCGCTGGCGCGCGTGCTGCAGGACCGTTGCCTCGCCGGGTCGACGGTCGTCGTCGGCCGTGACGCCCGGCACCAGTCCGACGAGTTCGCGCTGGCTACTGCCGAAGTGCTTGCCGCCCAGGGATTCTCGGTGACGCTACTACCCGACCCGGTGCCCACCCCGGTGGTCGTCTACGCGGTACGGCGCACCCGCGCGGTGGCCGGCGTGCAGATCACGGCCTCCCACAACCCCAAGGGCGACAACGGGTACAAGGTGTTCGCCGAGGGTGGACTGCAGATCATCAGCCCCACCGATCGCGAGATCGAGGCCGCGATGGCCGAGGCGCCCGCGCACCCGGCGCACGCGGACACCGAGCCCACCGACACCGCACTGGTGCACGACTACGTCCGGCGCGCGGCCGGCGTGCGCCGCGGGGCCGGTGACGTGCGCGTGGCACTGACGGCCCTGCACGGCGTGGGCGGCGAGGTGGCGCTGCAGGTGCTCAACGCGGCGGGCATCACCGACGTCCACGTCGTCACCGAGCAGTTCGCACCCGACCCCGACTTTCGCACCGTCGCGTTCCCCAACCCGGAGGAGCCGGGCGCCACCGACCTGCTGCTGGCGCTGGCGGCCGACGTCGACGCCGACGTCGCGATCGCCCTGGATCCCGATGCCGACCGCTGCGCCGTCGGCATCCCCACCGACACCGGCTGGCGCATGCTGTCGGGCGACGAAACCGGTTGGCTTCTGGGCGATTACGTGCTGTCAAACGCTGACCCCGACGTCGCGCGGGCCTCGGTGGTGGCCAGCACCGTGGTGTCCTCACGCATGCTGGGAGCCATCGCCGCCGGCTACGGCGCCCAGCACGTCGAGACCCTCACCGGCTTCAAGTGGCTGGCGCGCGCCGACGCGGACCTGCCGGGCATGACGCTGCTGTACGCCTACGAGGAGGCCATCGGACACTGCGTCGACCCGGCGGCCGTCCGGGACAAGGACGGCATCTCCGCCGCCGTGCTCGTCTGCGACCTGGTGGCCGCGCTGCGTCGGGCGGGCCGCACGGTGCCCGCCGCCCTGGCCGGCCTGTTCGCCCGCCACGGCGTGCACGTCACGTCGGCGGTGTCGCGCCGCTTCGACGACGTGGCGCAGGCGCGTGACGTCATGGCACGGCTGCGCACCGACCCGCCCTCGAGCCTCGCGGGTCACCCCGTGACGGTCGAGGACCTGAACCACCGGCGCGGCCGCGGGCGCACCGATGCGCTGGTGTTCACCAGCGCCGGGGCCTCCGCGCGCGTGGTGGTGCGGCCGTCGGGAACCGAGCCGAAGCTCAAGTGCTACCTGGAGATCCGCTTGCCCCCGACCGACGACGTGCCCCCGGCCATGGCGCACGCCGAGGCCCTGCTGACCGAGTTGTCCGAGGCGGTACGCGCGCTCACATGACCTCTCCGACCGGGACCTTTCCGACCGCGACCTTTCCGACCACGGCCGCCGAGCGCACGATTGCTGACGCGACACGCCGGGGGGCGAGGCAACGAGCGGCGTGTCGGCGAGCCGACCGGCGCACCACGGACCTGCCTCGGATCTGACGCGGAGCTACCTCGGGCCGAACTGCCGGTCTCCCGCGTCGCCGAGCCCGGGCACGATGTAGGCGTGCTCGTTGAGCCCCGCGTCGACGGCGGCGGTGACGAGCTTCAGGTCGGGCACCACGCGCTCCAGCGCGGCGATGCCCTGCGGCGCACACACCACGCACACGGCGGTGATGTCGACGGCACGGCGCGCCTTCAGCAGGCCCAGGGTGTGGGCCATCGAGCCGCCGGTCGCGAGCATCGGGTCGAGCACCAGCACGGGCTTGGCGCTCAGGTCGTCGGGCAGCGACTCGAGATACGGCGTTGGCAGCGTGGTGGTCTCGTCGCGCGCGATGCCGACGAAGCCCACCTGCGCCTCCGGGATCAGGGCGTGGGCCTGGTCCACCATGCCCAGGCCCGCGCGCAACACGGGCACCAGCAGCGGCGGGGTGGCCAGCCGGGAGCCCTCGGTGTCGGCGACGGGCGTGCGCACGCGGATGGGCTCGCTGGCCGCGGCCCGGGTGGCCTCGTAGACCAGCATCATGGTCAGGTCGCGCAGGGCGGCGCGGAATCCGGCGTTGTCGGTGCGCGCGTCGCGCAGCGTGGTCAGCCGGGCAGCGGCCAGGGGGTGATCGACGATCCGGACGTCCATGGGGTCGAACCCTAGTGGAACCGAATGGCGCTCGGCCGCGTCATACCGAACGTGCACGCTGACATCCCCGCCCTGAATCACCTCGCCGCGGCCCAGGCGCGGCACGCCACCGCACTGGCAGGCATCGCAGCCGATCTGCGCGTCGTCGCCCCGGGGGCGAGCGTCTTCGGACCCACCGGCACCCGCTTCGTCGCGGCGCTGATCGCCGCGCTGGACCGCCAGGCCGACGCGGCGCGCGTACTCGGGACGCGCTTGTCGGCGGCCGCCGACACGGTGCGCGCGACGGCAGCCGCCTACCGCGACGCCGACCGGCACGCGGGCGACGCGCTCGACCCCGCGGCGTGGTGACGTGACCGCGCCGCTGCACGCCCTGCGCGCGACGCTGGGCACCGGCGACCTCGAGGCCACCGTGCAGGGGCTCGACCAAGCGCGCGCCCGCGCCGCCGACGTC